>CAIVZW010000400.1 GCA_903910495.1 uncultured beta proteobacterium | reverse complement strand
TGACCGTCGGCGGAACGGCATAGACGAAGACGCGCCATACCGGCAAATCGCCAGGCCTTGTTGATGATCTTGCACGGCTGTTATCGTCCTGCGCGGCGAAACTGCTGCGCTGTTAATCCTGAATGCTTATTCGAGTAGAATCATTCCCTGCTGTACCCGAGGATGTTTCATGACCCTGCAAAGCAAGCCGAATAACGACGGCAACGTCAGGATCGCCATTGACGCCATCCGTGCCGCGCAGCCGCCGCATCACTTCCTGTCCGTGACCAAGGGTGGGCATTCGGCCATAGTGTCGACGGCGGGCAACGAGGATTATCACGTCATCCTGCGCGGCGGCAAGGAACCCAATTCCGACTGCCTCTGCGTTGAAAACACTTAATTTTCCCCCTTCGCTCTCGCCCTGGTTCTGGCTGCTGGCGCTGGTCGCCTTCCGCCTGTGGTTTTCCGCGGTGCTGCCGATGACCGGCGACGAGGCTTATTTCGTTTTCTGGGGCGAGCACCTGGCCGGTGGTTACTACGATCATCCGCCGATGGTCGGCTGGTGGCTGGGCGGGCTGCTCGCCATCTCCCGTGCCGAATGGGTGCTGCGCCTTCCGGCTCTGCTGCTGCCGCTGGTTCTGGCCTGGGGCGGCTGGTGGCTGGTCCGTCCGCAGGGTGTCGAACGTGCACGCATGGCCGCGCTACTGGTCCTGCTGCAACCGGTCAATGTGTGGAACGTGCTGATCACCACCGATTCGCCGGTGATCCTGTTTTCCATGCTTTCCATGCTGGCCTATGTGGCGGCCTTGCGCAGCGAGCCGCAATCCCGGCGTGCGCTGCTCTGGCATGCCGTCGCCGGTGCCTTGCTTGGCCTGGCCTTTCTCGGCAAGTACTTCGCCGCGCTGCTCGGCCTGGCTTATCTGGTACATGCGCTGCTGGTCCGGCGCGACGCCGGTCGCCGGGCGGGCTTTGTCATGCTGCTGCTGGCGGCGCTCCCGGCGCCGATCTACAACCTGTGGTGGAATAGCGGCCATTGCTGGGTCAATATTCTTTTCAATTTCATCAATCGCCACGATGCGGCCGGCCTGTCATGGACCCAGCCGGGTCTGTACATCGCTTCGCTGCTCTACCTGGCGACGCCGTGGGTGCTCTTCGAACTCTGGCGGCAACGGCGCTACGTGCGTGACGCCGTGCGCCGCAATGCCGATGCGGGGGCGGCTTTCTGGCTGATGCTGGTGCCGCTGCTGCTGTTCGCGCTGATGTCCCTGTGGCGTCCCGTCGGTCTGCACTGGATGGTTTCGTTCATTCCACTGCTCGCCGTTCTGGCGGCCATGGCCCTGCCGCAGGCTATTCTGAACCGGCTACTGAAGTGGTCGGCGGTATTTGCCGTGCTGCATGTGCTGGCGTTCATGCTGATCGTCGCCTTGCCGCTAGACACCTGGAAGAAGAGCCGGCTCTACGACGGCATCGTGCTCACCGTGCGCGCCGACGAGTTGCTGGCGCAGTTGCAGCCCTACGCCGGGGATTATCTGTTCGCCATGGAAGGCTATTCGCCGGCGGCAACCCTGGCCTATAACGCCAACCGCCCGTTCGCCGTCTTCGGCGAGGGCTCCATCTACGCGCGGCAGGACGATTTCATCACCGACTGGCGCGCCCAGGACGGGCGCAATGTACTGATCCTGCGCAAAAACGAGCCCCGGCCGGACGACTACGCGGCGTATTTCCGCCAGGTCGATCTGCGCGAGTTCGAACTGTACGGGGCGCGCTACTGGCTGGTTCTCGGTCAGGGCTTCAACTATCCCGCGTATCATGAGCGGGTACTGACGCGCATTCGCGAGCGTTTCTACCGGATACCCGAGTGGCTGCCGCAACGCGGCTGCGGGTTCTGCGAACGTTATTTTCCGGACAGGCCATGAGCGGACAAAAAATAGTGCCCTATCTCAGGTTGTTGCGCCCGCATCAGTGGGTCAAGAGCGGTTTTGTCTTTGTCGGGCTGCTCTTCGGGCATGCCTGGCACGATCCGTTGCTGCTGCAGAACGTTCTGCTGGTGGCAGCGTCCTTCGCCCTTGCGGCGTCGGCCGTTTATGTGTTCAACGACCTGAGCGACCGCGAGCGCGACCGCGAGCACCCGGAGAAGCGCCATCGGCCGCTGGCTTCCGGTACGGTGAGCGTGGCGCAAGCGCTGCTGCTGGCTGGTGCCTGCCTCTCGTCGGCACTGCTGCTGGCGCATGCCGCCTCAGACACGGCGCTGCTGGTCGTGCTCTCTTATGTTGTGCTCAATCTGGCCTATTCGATGGGCCTGAAGCATGTCGTGCTGCTCGATGTGTTCATCATCGCGGCGGGCTTCATGCTGCGCATTCTGGCCGGCACGCTCGGGGTCGGGATCGCGCCGTCCTACTGGCTTCTGCTGTGCGGACTGATGCTGACTCTGTTCCTCGGTTTTGCCAAGCGCCGCGCCGAACTCAATGCGCTGGACGGGCGCGGCGGCAGCCACCGGCAGGTGCTTGACGATTACGATCCGGTCCTGCTCGACCAGTTGACCGGCATCTGCGCGGCGGGCGCCATCGTTGGTTACAGCCTATATACGGTGAGTGCCGAAACCGTGGCCATGCATGGCACGGCCAGCCTGATCTACACTGTGCCCTTTGTCATCTACGGCATTTTCCGCTATCTCTTTCTGCTGCACCGGCGTGGCGGCGGCGGCGATCCGGCCATGGCCCTGCTCAAGGACGCGCATCTGCTGGCGGCGATCGGCGGGTGGCTGGTGACGGTGCTTGTACTGCTGGGCTGAACAGCCGCTGTGTTTCACCCTTGACGGGCGAGTAACTTTCTTTTGTGTCGCCAAAAGAAAGTTACCAAAGTAAAGGCGACCCCATACCCCAAGAGTACTTCCTGCGGGGCGCGTCACCGTCGCGCCGTTGGCGCGATCCCCTGCGCTGCGCCAATACACCGGGCACTCCAAAAGCACTTCTTCGCGATGCGGCGCATCGTTCAGGGCGCGGCTGCGGAACTCGCTGCTGCGCAGCTCAGACAGTCCTCGCCGACTGCCCGCGGCGCACTGGCGCTGCTCGGCGGTACCGAAGGGGGATGGCGGGTATCTGACGGCTTTACTGACCACGATTCCTGCCCTGGACCCACAGCACATCGCCTCCACCGCCGGCCTGATTGAGGGTACGGCCGAGGACGAACAGCAGGTCGGACAGGCGGTTGAGGTATTTGCGCGCGAAGTCGGAGACGTTCTCGTGGTTGGCCAGATGAAGCTAAAAGGGTCAGCTTCGAATTTTTTCTGGAGCAACCGTAGCGGATCTAACCGGGCTGAGTGTGCGGGCAGTGTGATGAGGTGTATGGAATCAGCCTCGATCAGTTGCTCGCGCCGATATCCGGCAGAGGGTGTGTGGGGAACGGTACCTGGCAAGCCGCGGTCGGCAAGTGCAAGTCGTCAAATAGGCGACTTGCGCCGCCCCAGACCTTCTGCCAGAAAAGTCAGCACCAATGAGTTGAGGGATACGCCCTCCGATTTCGCACGGGCAGAAAGCTCGGCATGAACCGATTTCGGTACCCGCGCCACGAATTTGCCGGATGCTACACGGCCGCTGTTGGGCTTGGGGGCAGGGAAACCTTTGGCCTCCAGCGCGGCGATTGTAGCGACGAGCGCATCTTTTCCGTTCGCGATGGCTTCGTCGATTGTTTCGCCGTCAGAGATGCACTCGTAAAAATCGGGATAAGACACCAGAAAACCCCACCCTTCGACAGGCTCAGGGCGAACGGACTTCAATCATTACCTTGCCAGATCAATAAAGCAACTAAAGAGGTCTCATTCTTTTTGATTGTTCATTAGCGTTGTGGGTCGGGCTTCAGCCCGACAGAAATCGGAGACACGTCGGCCTGAAGGCCGACCCACAAGGGGTTCGCATCTTAATGGATTATTTTGGTTTATTGCAGCTGACATGCCACGTCGCTACGCGCGGCATCAACCGCAATCCGGGGAACGCGGTGACATGTGGCGATTGTTCCTGGCCCCTGTTCTGCTAGCCGCGATTTCTGCCCTGCACCCACAGCACATCGCCACCGCTACCGGACTGGTTGAGGGCGCGGCCGAGGACGAACAGCAGGTCGGACAGGCGGTTGAGGTATCTGCGCGCGAAATCGGAGACGTTCTCGTGGTTGGCCAGATGCACGAGGCGGCGTTCGGCGCGGCGGCAGACGGTGCGCGAGAGATGAGCCAGCGCCGCGGCACGGGTGCCGCAGGGCAGGATGAATTCCTTCAGCGGGCTGAGGCTGGCGTTGAATTGTGTGACCAGGTCTTCGAGGCGGATGATGTGTGCATCGTTGATGATGTTCGTGCCGGGGATGCAGAGTTCGCCGCCGAGGTCGAAAAGATCGTGCTGGATGCCGAGCAGGGCGTTGCGGACGGCTTGCGGAAGCTCTTCGGCGAGCAGCACACCAAGGCTTGAATTGAGTTCGTCCACTTCGCCCATGCTGTCGATGCGCAGGCAATCCTTGGCCACTCGTGAGCCGTCGCCGAGGCCGGTCGTTCCGGCATCACCGGTGCGGGTGACGATTTTTGAAAGGCGGTTGCCCATGATTGGTTTCCTGAGGAGAATGAGAGGCTGGATGACTGATTATATCGGAAGGCTTCTTTCAGTTTGCAGCGAGTTGCAGGATCAGGGCTTCAGGATGAGTGTCTGAATTATCAGAGGGATCTATGGCTATCGACAAAACGCATCTCGTGGATCTATCGGGAGACGAAAGCAAGAGCGTCAAGCGCCTGTTTGAGAAAGGCATCACCATTCCGCCGCAGCCGCGGGTGCGTAATTGCGCAGAGTGAAGTCCTTGCGCCGGCTCTTTAACGGCCTGGTACAAACGTGATACTCTGCCGCCCTCGGAAGGAATCAGCGTAATGGCAATGAATATCGATGCGTGTGTCGCCCAGCATCAGGGTGACCGCAAAGAGCAGCAGGATCGCGTGGCTCTGTTGCCCCATCCCAAAGGCGGGGGGGTTGCGCTCGCTGTCGTTGCTGACGGGATGGGCGGTCATACCGGCGGGGTGCTGGCGGCTCAGCAGGTGATCCACACGGCGCGAAATAATCTGGAACAGTTTTCGGCGCGTAGCGAATGCCCGCAGATCATGCTCGAATCCAGCCTCAGCGAGGCGCACATGTTGATCAAGGCGTCGCGTTTCATCAACGAGAAGGATCCGCACAGTACGGCGGTCATGCTGCTTCTGCAGCCGGGCCGGTTAAGTTGGGCGCACTGCGGGGATAGCCGTCTCTACCGGTTTCGCGGTGACCGGCTTTTTTTTCGTACCACCGACCATTCCTACGTCGAGCAACTGGTGGCCAAGGGGAAAATCACGCCGGAGCAGGCGCTGGTTCATCCCAACCGGAATATCCTGATCACGTCGCTGGGTGGCGATGAAGTGCCGAAAATCGATTTCGGCGAATCGGAAGACCTGCAGGCAGGCGATTCTTTTCTTCTGTGTTCGGATGGTCTCTGGGGCTATTTCGGTGATGCTGAACTGGGCGGGGTGCTGGCCGCCTATTCGGCCCGTGAGGCCTCCGAACTTCTGATCAGCCGGGCACGGGCACGCGCACAAGGGGATGGCGATAATGTTTCGGTGGCGATCCTGAAACTCGTGGATGTACCGGCGAAGGGTGCCGTCGGCTGATCGCCTCGCTGTCGTTGGCTGGATCCACAGCGAACCCGAACTTCTGGCGGGCGTCAGCCTTTATTCCGGCCGAGTCCGCCAAGTAGCGCCGCGACAAGACGGCGTGGCTTGTGCGGGTGTTCCATGTGTGCCACGACCTGTGCCGTTTCGGTATCGGCGGGTGCGGCCAGCGGATGGGGTTCCGCGCTCTCGTATGGTTTGCTGAAATCGAAACCGTCGGCAGCGACGTGGCTCTTGCGCCGGCTGCTGGACGGATTGCTGACAGGGGAATGCTCACGGCGCGGTCTGACTGCCGGTGCGACTGACGTTGACGGAGCCGGCGGACGGCGGTGGTGACTTTTTCGCCCGGTGGGGGGGTATTCGTAGTCGTATTCCGGATCGAAACCCGGCACGATAACCTGTTCGACCTGAATCTTGATCAGCTTTTCGATATCGACCAGATACTGGACTTCGTGGGCCGAAACCAGCGATATCGCTGTGCCCGGCTTGCCGGCACGACCGGTACGGCCGATGCGGTGGATGTAGTCTTCCGGCGTATGCGGCAGTTCGAAATTGATGACGTGCGGCAGATCATCGATATCGAGGCCGCGCGCGGCAACGTCGGTGGCGACCAGGACCAGCACCGTGCCGTTTTTGAAGGCTTCGAGAGCTTTCAGCCGATCCAGCTGGCTCTTGTCGCCATGAATCGAGTCGGCGGCAATGCCGGCGCGCTGCAGATCGCGGGCCAACTTGTTGGTTTCGATCTTGGTCCTAGTAAACACCAGAACCTGGTTGAATTCCGACGAGCGGAGCAATTTGACCAGGAGCGCCCGTTTGGCGTCAGCCGCCACTGGATGTACCCGGTGCGTGATTGTTTCCACTACTGTGTTGCGCTTGGCGACTTCGATCAGTATCGGCGACTTGAGCATCTTGTCGGCCAGCTTCTTGATCTCTTCCGAGAAGGTCGCCGAGAAAAGCAGGCTCTGCCGCTGTTTCGGCAGCAGGTTGATGATGCGCGTGACGTCCGGTACAAAGCCCATGTCCAGCATGCGGTCGGCTTCGTCGAGGACAAGCGCCTGCACGCTGCCGAAGTTGAGGCATTTCTGCTCGACGAGGTCAAGCAGGCGGCCGGGCGTGGCCACCAGCACCTCGACACCGAGGCGGATTTCGGCAATCTGCGGCTTGATGTCGACCCCGCCGTAGGCGCACAGGCTGCGGATCGGAATGTATTTGCTGTAGGTCTTGACCGACTCATAAACCTGAATCGCCAGTTCGCGCGTCGGTGCCAGCATCAGGATGCGTACCGGGTGACGGGCGGGTGACGGGCTAGCACTGGCCAGCGGCAGGATGCGCTGGAGCAGTGGCAGGGTGAAGGCGGCAGTTTTTCCGGTACCGGTCTGGGCGCCGCCCATCAGGTCGTTACCGGCGAGAACAATCGGGATGGCTTGCGCCTGAATCGGCGTCGGATCCGTGTAACCCTGTTCGGAAATGGCTCTTAGCAGTTCGGGCGCGAGGCCGAGTTCGTCAAAACGCATCGGCAGCGCCTGTAAAGAAATGTGGAATCAATGGCATAGGGCAACGATTATACACCCTTTGGCGACATTTCTTTCGCAGCTTGCGCGGCGCTCGTCATCAGGGCGCAGGTATCCGTCCCAGCGCCCGTTCCGCCGCTTCATCAAAGAGCAAAGTATCCGAGACGACACAGGCTTCTCCGGCACGCAGTTGCTGTTCCAGCCACGGCGCAGCCAGGGCTACGGCATAGCCCCAATCCGAGTTGAACAGCACGACGGTTGCGCAAGGCGATTCCTGCCCGCACAGGCGTCCGCACAGGTGTTCGCCGTCGGGCAGGTGGAAATCGATCCAGTCGCCCTCTTTCCAGGCGTCGCCGCCGGAATGCCACGGCGACGGAGTAGCTGTCGGCTGCCCAAGGTACTGCACAAGTTTCCCGTTCTTTTCGAGAATCTGAACGGCGTTGTCCGTCGCGGGATCGGTCTCGGTACTGGGGGGGGGCGTGGGAATAATTGGGGCAATCTGCGGTTGCGCAGATTCCTGTGCCGGGAGCACTGGTGCGTCCGGGCGATTGCGCAGGGCCTGCGTCTGCAAACTGAAACAGAGGTTGAGAAAAGGGGCTCTCGCCATGTTCGAAACAGCGACCAGGTCGAGTCCGGCGTTGATGCGTTTCATCAGCGAGGGAATCAGGGCCAGCAACTGTTTGCGCTCTTCGGCGGTCTGTCTGGGCTGGATGCTCCAGAGCAGCTCTTCACTGGTGGCCTCGTATTCCTTCCAGCGTGTTCCGGTTTCGCCACCCTCCAGATAGGCGCTCTGCATGACACGAAGCCAGTGCTCCGTGAGAAATTCCCGGATTGCTGGTTCTTCGGTTTTGCCGACAGTTCTGCTTAGCCAGTCCTGCGTGTGTCTACCGGCGGTTTTCTGCGCCTCGTGTTCGCGTACCAGTTGCGTATAGGGTTGAACACTCGCCTGCAGCGACAGATCGCGTTCGGTGATCAGTGCCTCGATATCGGCGAGAGGCAGAGTCAGGTTGGCGTCTTGTGTTTCGAGCTTGGCGCGGACCTCATCGGCGACTCGTGCGAGGCCGGCACAGGTCGGGTGATCGCACCCGGTGTCCTGGGCCAGTCCGACAGCAGCACGCGCCATGCGGTTGATCAACCGCCTGGCCGGGTGTTGCGAGTCGGCAAAAAACGAGGCGTCGAGGATGGACAGCCTGAGCAACGGGATCTGCAGGCGACCGATGGCGGCCTTGACGACATCAGGCAGATCGGACGTGGCAGAGATGCTCTCGAAAATGAGCGACAGCGTGTCCAGCGCGATGGCGGCAGGTGTCCCCAGGGGCAAATCGAGATCCTTCGAGCGCAGTGCATGCAACTGGATCTGTGCCTGCCCGCCTGGTTCAACCGCGCCTAGGCCCGAATGCACGGGAACTTGCTGCAGCTCAAGCGCGCTCAGGCGTTCCATCAGATGGTTGAGCATCACCATGGTCGACGCGTCGATGGTATTGCCTCCCGCTCCTCCGGAAGTATGGCCGCTGGCGTAGCCCGGATGAAATCCGGCAGCAGAATGCCCGGCGCTACTGAACTGCCGGTGCAAGGCCTGTTGCAATGTTGCCATGGCATTCATGCCGGCCGGTTCGTAGTCGTCGCCCGTTCCCTCGGCATCGTCGTCTCCCGCTTCTCCCGAGTTTCCTGCTGCCGCTTCCGCGGACTCTCCGCCTCTGTTTCCAGGCCTGCCGCCATTGGCGCGCTGAATGATCTGGACGGGTGCCGGTTCGACACGGTGGTGCTCAAGCAGGCCATTCAGTTCCGTGTAAACTTCGGGCAGCCGCTCATGAAGATTTTTCTCCAGCCGGTCAAGCTGGCCGAGGTTCTGCTCGAGGCTGACGCCGCTCTCCCTGCAGATTGCCCATAATCCCCGGCAGATGGGACCAAAACCGACGGGATTGTTTTCTGTGGTCATTCTTGGCTGGTGCAACAAGGTCATGTAGCGCAGCTGCACCCGCCAACTGTCAATGCGATCATTGTCTTTCAGGTGATTGGAGATCTCTCCGATGCGGATATCCAGTTCAAGATCGTCATGGCCGACAAGGCTGATTCGGGAAGCCGTCAGGCCAGCGGTCTGACCAAAACCATCCGGCTTGGTCGAAGAAGCAGAAGCCAGCTCGTCATGCTCTTCGCCAATTTCGCGGCTGAACGCTTCGAGAACCTCTGGTGATGAAATTCCCGATAGCTTGGCGATTTCCGTAAGCCGGCGCTGGAAGTGCTCGCGGCAATAGCGTAGAACGAAGAATACGTCGTTGTTGGAGGATGGCGGGGCACTTGCGGCGCCAAACGGGTTAGTCATTGCTTTCATCCGAAATGAGTCGGTGGCGGATACAGGCTCCCGAGACTAATCCTTCGCGGGGCTGGATGCATCATCAGCGTTGATTTGTGCAATGATTTCCTTGAGCAGGGCTTCGGCCTGATCGTTGTCTACCTGGCAGGTGCCGGCGGCGTGATGACCGCCGCCGCCGTATTTGAGCATCAGCTCTCCGATATTCGTTCTGCAGCTGCGGTCAAGAATCGATTTGCCGGTGGCGAAAACCGTGTTCTGCTTCTGTACGCCCCACAATACATGGATTGAAATATTGGTTTGCGGGAAAAGCGCATAAATCATGAAGCGGTTGGTGGCGTAGATCGTTTCCTCGTTACGCAGATCGAGAATCACCAGATTCTTGTAAACGGTGGTGCAGCGTTCAATCTGCTGTCTGGCTTTGACGGCGTGCTCGAAGTAGAGTTCCACGCGCTCTCTGACGTCCGGCAGCTTCAGGATGTCGTCAATGCCGTGATTGCGGCAATACTTGATCAGATCCATCATCAGTGTGTAGTTGCTGACCCGGAACTCGCGGAAGCGGCCGAGGCCGGTACGCGAATCCATCAGGTAGTTGAGCAATACCCAGCCCTTCGGATCGAGGATTTCATCGCGGGTGAATTGCGCGGAATCCGCCTTGTCGACAGCGATCATCATCTCGTCGGCAATGTTCGGAAAAACCTTCTTGCCGCCGCAGTAGTCATAAACGACACGCGCTGCCGAGGGGGCATCGGGATTGATGATGTAGTTGGGGTGCTCGCCGGGGTTGCGGATGGTTTCCGAGAGGTGGTGGTCAAAGACGAGGCCGGCGGCGGCGACATAGGGCAGGTTGGTGGTGATGTCGCGGCTGGTGATCTCGATCTTGCCGTCCTGCATGTCCTTGGGGTGCACGAATTTGATCTCGTCGATCATCTCGAGTTCGTTGAGCAGAACGGCGCAGACCAGCCCATCGAAATCGCTGCGGGTGACCAGCCGGTATTTTTCCTTACTCATGGCGACTCCTTTTTCCTATGAAGCATGAACAATTGGCGGGGGAAAGCTATCGGGCTTCAGACTTGTCCGTGCGGACTCAACGTTTTTCAGGGGCTTTCTTGACGGCTTTGGCCGCGGCAGATTCCTCTGCAACCGGCGTCTTTCGCCTGGTGCCAGGCGCCGCTACCGGGGGCAACTGAGGTTCAACCGTCTCCAGCTTGTTGTCGCGCATGTAGGCATCCATGTCGCGCCAGCCTTCGTAGATCGGTGCCTTGGGTAGCCACGAGTAAATCGAGTAGCAGTCTTCGATGGCTCGCCCCGACTGGCGGCAGGCACCACCGACGGCCCTCCCTTCGGCATCGGCACGGGCGGCTTTGGCCGCCAGGTCTTCGATCCCCATTTGTTGCTGGATCATGTCGCAACCGGCCAAGCTGAACAACAGGATGGCGGCGATCAAGAAGGTTCGCAGCGGACTTCCTAACGGGTCTGGCACGATGATCCCTGAGTATTGGTTTGCATAGGTGACATTCTAACCAAAATGCCTGTTCGCTGATCAGTCAACTGTGTCATGGGCTTCCGCTCACCGTGCGCCGGTCTTCTTTGGCTCGCCGTTCCTCGCCGGCGTGAGGGCGGGCTTCATGGCGGCGGTCAACGCCCCGTCCGAGTGCGGCCGAATTAAGGTGATTCTTGTCCTCGGGCTTGTGCCGCGCCCCTGCGGCCTCGCCTGGCGGCGGTATCGACTTGCCCCGGGCCGCATCGTCGCCACCCTTTACTGCGCTGAATAGCAGGATGAATCCGAGTGCATTGATCAGGATGAACGTGCATTCGAGGTAGAGCAGCGGCCAGAATATGGCCGGTTGGGAACGTCGGCCGAAGACGAAATAAAAGCTCTCGAAGCCCCCGGCATCGGCGCGCAGGAGTGTCCTGTAGGGTTCAAAAGGCGGGAAGGTAAAAATCAAAGCCAGATTGACGGCAGAGAACCAGCCAATGGCGCTCATGAACGAAAAATCCGGGGTTTCTCCGTGATGTTTCCTGCTTTGCAGGGCCAGCCAGGCGGCAAGCGTATTGATGCCGATGAACATCAGCTGCAGGGTCAGCAATTCCTTGAATATGGACTTGTTGCCGAACTGGGTGAACACCGGGTAAAAACCGTCAAAACCGGGCAACATCCCCTTGGCCAAGGGCTGGCTGGTGAATGGGGGAAACAGAAGAATGACGAGCATATTCATCAATGCGACAACAATCACCAGGCGCTGGTACTTGTTCATATGCGGTTCTCCTAGGTCGCTCCGAGGTAGACAGACTGAACTATAGCGTGCTTTGCCGGCAAACAGATACTGAAACAGCGCCTAGGGATGGCCCGTCTGCAGTTCAGCCTCTATAATTCCTGTCTCGTTGCTTTAATCCAGGACTCCCAATGCAATTTCCCAGAATTTTCGTGGCCGCCGGGGCGATGCTTTTCGCTGCTCCGCTGGTTGCTGCCCCGGCACCGGCACCGGTTTCCGTGCCGGTCAGGATCGAGTTGGCGCATCGACTCGATGAAGATCGGGCTGAGCGCCTTGAGCCCCTGGTCGAGCACTTCAACAGTCAGCAGAAGGATGTGCATGTCAGCCTGATACGGCGCGTCGAAGGGGGCGCGCCCAAACAGCTGAATCTCGTAACCCGCGAGGAATACGCCCGCTTCGCAGCCAACAAGGCGAAGTTCAAGCCCTTGCATGAAGCCATGCGTGAGGCCAGGGAGCCGCTTGATGCCAACAAGCTTTCACCCGAACTGATCGTCGGCCTGACCGATGCCAAAGGCCAGCTCATTGCCTTGCCTGTCGCTTTTTCCACGCCGGTGCTCTATATCAACAAGGCGGCTTTCCGCAATGCCGGGCTGAATCCCGAAACGCCACCCAGGACCTGGCACGAAATACAGGAGATTTCAGGCAAGCTTTTTGAATCCGGCAGCCGCTGTCCGTTTACCACCTCCTGGCCGGCCTGGGTGCATATTGACAATCTGAGTGCCTGGAACGGCGCCGATGTTAACGATGCCAAAGGGCATCTGGCCTTCAATGGCCTGGTCCAAATCAAGCATGTGGCGATGATGGCGAGTTGGCACAAGGCGAGATACTTTCACTCTTTCGGGCGCCGTGACGAAGCTGACCGCCGCTTTGCCAATGGTGAATGTGCCATGCTGACCAGTTCGTCTTCGCTGTTCGCCTCTCTGGTTGAAAGCAAGACGCTGGAAGCCGGTGTTTCAGCCCTGCCTTATCACGACGACGTTTATGGTTCGCCAAAGAATACGCTGGCCGACGGTGCCTCGCTGTGGATTGCCAGTGGCTTGAAACCCGTCGAAATCAAGGGGGTCGCAAAATTCGTGAGTTATATTCTCGGGCCTGAGGTGCAGATCAACCTCACGCTGGCCGGGGGATTCCTGCCGATGACCCCGGTGGCGCGTGCGGCAGCTGGCAGTAGATTGCTCAAAGCCGATCTGGCCGGATTGCAGGTGGCCTACGCGCAACTGCAGGGCCGAACTTCGTCACCGGCCGTCCGTGTTTCGCAGCTTGAATCAGTGCGCAACATCGTCGAGGACGAACTCGAATCCGTCTGGGCCAACAAGGAACCTGCCAAGCAGGCGCTGGATAATGCGGTTCAGCGCGGCAATGCGGTCATGCAGCCTGTGCCGCTGGCCAAGGCCAGGGTCAAACGCAGCAAATGAGCTCGCCCGCCCCCGCCTGGCCTCTCCCGCGCGTCTTCGCGCACCGCTGCGGCGGCGCGCTGGCGCCGGAGAATACACTGGCCGGGCTGCGTGTTGCCGCAGCGATGGGTTTTCGTGCCGTCGAGTTCGATGTCATGCTCTCGGCCGACGGCTCGCCCTGGCTGATTCATGACGAAACACTGGAGCGCACGACGAATGGTTCCGGTCGCGTGTGTGATACGCCGGATGCCGTACTGCAAGGCCTTGATGCCGGCAGCCACCGGCATCGCGCCTATGTCGGCGAACCGCTGCCAAGCCTTGGCGATGCAGCGGCCTTGTGCCATGAACTCGGCCTGATGGCTAACGTCGAAATAAAACCAGCCGCTGGTTTTGAAGCAATTACCGGCGAAACCGTCGCCCGGCGCATTCTGGAATTGTGGCAAGGCAGGCCCCTGCCGCTGGTCTCTTCATTTTCGCCAACCGCCCTGGAGGCGGCGCGCCGCGCCGCACCTCAATTGCCGCTTGGCTATCTGTGGGTGCGCCCGCCGGCTGACTGGTTGCGACATTTCAATGCACTGGAAGCCTTCAGCCTGCATTGCGCAGGCAGCAAACTTGATGATGCGGTACTCGAGGCAGCGTGCGCCAGGAAGATTCCCGTGCTTTGCTACACGGTCAATGACCGGTCTGCGGCTGAGGCGCTTTTGGCACGCGGCGTAACGTCGGTGTTCAGCGACCGCATTGATGCGCTGCAATGTGTGTAAATCTTCTTTGCTGGCTTACGAGTTGTTACAAAAGGCAGTTTTTTCCAGTTGGGATTGTGAGTTAATCCATTCGTGTGATGCCACGTATAACAAACATTCGATACAACCAATGGAGATCAAGGTCATGAAACTGCTCAAATCAGCGATCCTTTCGTTCATGCTGGCTGCCCCACTTGCGGCCTTTGCCCAATCAAGCGCGACGCCAGTATTCGACCAGCGCCAGGCCAATCAGGAACAGCGCATCCAGCAGGGCGTGCAGTCCGGTTCGCTGACTCAGAAGGAAGCGGCACGTCTGGAAAAAGGTCAGGATCGTCTGCAGAGGAAAGAAGACAGAGCCAAGGCGGACGGTGTGGTCACGGCGCAGGAACGGAAAAATCTGCAGCGCGCGGAAAACAGGCAGAGCGAGCGCATCTACCGCGAAAAACATGACCGCCAGCACGACGTCAACCACGACGGTAAAGTTGATCGTCCCCGTGGCAGGAAATGATGACGGTACGGCATTGACCGAACGACCCGCCGCTGGCGGGTTTTAGTGTTTCCGGATAGAACCGTGGGTGCCGGCATGATCGAAGCAACCACCAGAATGTATAACCGCCCCTAACGACAGTTTTCCGACTGCGAATTTTCTTAGACGGATCACATGGTGGTGCGGTAAGTTTCGTGGTGATTAAAAGAATTATTCGTTTCTCTTTACTTCGCGAATACACTTCAAATCATCCTGCAACTTATCCGCAAAAAGGAGCATGTCGGCGCTATGTAAAATAATATTTGCCCCGGCTTTTGCCCACTCCATCTGTATATCAAGACTCTCTCTGAATCCTCCATGGCATCCGGCAGCAACACCACAAGCTCTGGCTTTTCGGATAATTCCACAACTCAGATCAAGGAACTCATTACTTCGGTATTTTTCAGGCAGTTCGTAAGACACTGACAAATCGTGTGGTCCAATAACAATGCCATCAACACCGGGGCCGTCAACAGATTGAACAGCAAAGAATTGCTCCATATTATTTACGCCTGCTGGGCTTTCAATATTGAGAAGCAAAACGTTATCTTTGTTGAAAGCTTTCAAATAGGCAGCCAACTCTGCAGATAACTTCTCTTCTCCGTAAAGAACTTTTCTTAGCTTCTCACCTTTCAATGGACGGTACTTTACTGCTCCAACTAGAGCATAAACATCCTCAATATTTTCTACATAAGGGACAAGGATTGCCCCTGCACCGGCATCTAAGGCCTGATTTGCCAGATATGGACTCGGCTCCAAAATACGAACAACTGGATTAATCCCGGCCGCTTTGTATGACCGGCACATCCAGCCTAAAACATCAGGATTGTAAAAAATATGCTCGTTACACAAAAAGACATAGTCGAGTCCCAAGCTGAGCGTCACATCAAACATTCTCGGAGAGGTAGATGTTATCAGCGTGCCATACACGGAACTTCCTGAACGAAGTGCATCCCTAAACTCTTTCCCTACCATTGTTCGCGCTCCTTCCCACGTTGTATTTGTTATCGGCATGTTACCTCTCTTACTGTTCCAAATCACCCCCTCATGTCAAAGGCTTGCTGCCAGTTCGACCGCACGTAAAGTCCTCGGGCTACCCGCGACATCCAGCCCTTCTTGCACCACCGTGCCAACAACTTCGATGCGTCAGCTTGGTCAAGCGCTTGCGATCAAGCTTGTCTAGGCCAGAAGGTGATTGTTCGCTTAAAGTTGCGCCGCTATCGAGCAGGAGGCATTATGCGAGATAGAAGCAGACACGGAGAAATGGGGGAAGGTATGATAATTGGATTTGTGGGCACAGGGACCATTGCGGAGGCCATCATCGAAGGCGTGACGAAATCTTCGCTCGCACCAGAGCACATCGTCATTTCTCCACGCAATAAGGATATCGCCGGCCGACTGGCAGCGATGCACGAGGTAGTGCGCATCGGTGACACAAACCAGGCCGTCGTCGATGAGAGCGATATGATCTTCATAGCGGTTCGCCCCCAAGTGGTCGAAGAAGTCCTTCGCGAGTTGACCTTCCGTCCGGGGCAGCACGTCGTCAGCTTGGTGGCGACCCTCTCCGCCGACCAATTACGCGGCTGGCTCGGGGAAGAAGTCATTATCACCCAGGCTATTCCTTTGCCATTTGTGGCGGATCGGCAAGGTGTGACCGCCGTCTTTCCGCCGAATCAGGAAGCCATGGACTTTTTTGCCGCGCTCGGCACCGCTATAGCTGTGCATTCGAAGGACGAGTTCGACCTCACCATGCTGGCAAGCTCGCTGATGGGATCTTATTTCGGCCTTCTGGAGGGCATCGCCGACTGGTTCAGCGAAAAGGGGATGCCGGCGGAAATCACCCGCTCGTATGTGGCAAGACTGTTCGTGAGCCTTTCGGATATTGCGATAAAGTCCTCGCACAAGCCGCTGAGCACGCTGCGGCGCGAGTATTCGACCCGCGGCGGCCTAAACGAACAGTTGTTCCAGGAATTTGCCCACTTGGGCGGGCTGGACGCATTGAAAGGCGCGTTGCAGATGGTTCACAGAAGGATTAGGGGAGCATGACCGATCCCGACGGGCCCCGCCGAATCGTGCCCTCGGGAACTCGAGGCAAACGCTACGCCGAAATCTCTTCCTGGCCGGAAGCCGTCCATCATCAGCACTGTGGCCGGTATTTTCCAGTTCTAACTGCCATCAAGCGCCAAGCAAACCCATCGCGATCACGGCTCCGGATACTTGATACATTGGGCAAAAAAATCCCACACCGGTTGGGCATGGGATTAAAGATTCCATCTTTGCGATGGATCAGGGAGGGTCAAACATTGCCAGCGGGGGACGCTGAAGCAACGATTCAAGAGTAACAATTGCCGGATGAGTTGTCTGTTGCGAGTATTCAGCGTTTTTGTGACGGTGTGTAAGCCTTGCTATAGGCTGCCGTTTGACACAGAGGCGGGGAAATACCTCCGCGTGTCCGTGGTTCGATTCCGCGACTGCCGCCAGAACTTCCATGGCCCTGTTCGTCTCATGACCGGCGGGGCCTTTGCTTTTGGGTCTCAGCATTGAGGTCGGGGTCTTCGGAATTGAGGTCGGGCTTCGTTATGAACTGGGGTGGCGTGGGATTTTCCAAGTATTCGATGCTGGTTGTGCTGGCGCTGGCCCTCGTTGCCTTCCTTTGGGTATACGGCAGATCTGTCTTTACGGGGTTCACCAAGGGGCTGTTGTGGGCATTGAGTGCGCTCTGTGCCTGCGCGGGAGTGGTTGCCCTATTGTCTTCCGAGGGCAAACCGCTACCGCACCTTCACTAAAGGGAATCCCTGACCAGTTGGCGAAACGATTGGATACTGTTTGTGCTTGAATACGGTATCCGCAAGTTCTGGAACTTGAGTATCCACATAGTCAGCCAACTCCAACGTTTTCACGAAACCGTCTTTATTGGCATCGGCCGCACCCTTCAAACCTTCCACGATTACGTACGTGAATAATCCATGGCCCTTGTAGCCTTCCAAAGCCTCTTGAACTGAAGTAGCTGCCGATAAGACAGTTGAACCGACTGCACGAGAAAGCACCTTCATTGCGGTGTCATCGCTCATTCCGCGCGTTAGCATGGCGACTTGAATTGCGTCTCCCATTTGCCCAGCACTACAGGTATCAAGAACAACGAGTTTCTTGGATGCGGGGATGTTTGCGATCAATTCCTTGAGCGCGTCTTGAGTAAGCGCATCCTGTTTCAGTCGTGCCGTTGAGGTAGAGCCAACATTGGACGTAATGAGAAGATATTGCCCATCGTCGATCGTACCGTGGCTCGCCACATAAAATACAAATAAATCCTCTGGTCCGACATCACGCTGTGCCTGCCTGAGTGCAGCAACAATCGCAGTGTTTGTAGTTTCCTCCGGTTTTAGAAGGCGGCGGACATGAATTGCGCTGTATAGACCTTGCCCCTTTTCTTCCAGAGTTGTCGCGAACAATTGTGCATCGGCAACGGGGTATGTGAGCGCTAGTCTTGGATTTGCAAAATCCTTGATGCCAACAACGATCGCGTAGAGTGCAGGAGGTTTTGCTGAAATGCTTGCTTTCACGTCAGCAATCGCGTCTGTACTTTGCATACTATTGTCGGCATTGAAAGCGATGGCTCGAATGGTATTCGTTCCGGGCTCTAGGCTGACGTTGTAACGCAATATCTGATTTCCCCGATCATTGACGGTCGTTGCCTTGTTGCGAGATTTTTCCATTACAACTGCCGTGCCATTGCGATACAGACGTACGTCGCCGATGCCTCCGCCTTGCTCTTTTACCTGCAAAGAAACGGTAATCGTTGAATTGGTTGTGGTCGCTGGTGTATCAACGATTGTTACAACTGGAGGTGGCTTAATGTCAGCAATTTTCTTGTAGTCATTTAGCGTTCCGCCAGAGAGAGCAACCTTGACAAGGTCTGGCCGGTAAAATGACTCCCGAAGTTGAGAAATACTGAAGGGCTGCCCTGCAACACTGACACTCAGGTATTCATCGCCCTTTTCAGAGGAGTTGTAATACCCACTGGGTGTAGTCACGAGCCATTCGCCATCATCAAAAGCGATCATCGCCGCGGCTTCGTCACCGCTGGCAACGTTGTACAGCCTAAGAGATGCTGCAGAGGAGATTGCAATCAGCTTTCCATTTGGAGAGAAAGCTGCATGGGCAGGACTCACATCGAGGATAAGTTTTTCGTCAGGCCGTTTTAATTGTCGGATCAATGTTCCGGTTGCGATATTCCATAATTTGTATTCCCCTCGCTCATTCGCAGTCAATACAAGTGTTCCATCCGGAGAGACTGTAAGGTTCTTGATTTTCTGGTATTCCTTCTCATGAGCCAGAAGGGTGCCATCGACAGAAAACCTGATAATTTCCTTAACTTGTTTTCCGGTTGCGATGTCGAGCAGTACCACGGATATGTTTGCCTGAGAACCTAAAGCTCCTTTGAATTCTGAATGTGATGCCAGGATGTGTTTGCTATCCGGAGAGAAGATAATTGAATCTGTTCTTCCAAAAGAATTTCGCCAAATCTCCTGCCCTGTTTTTATGTCCAACAAGCGGATGTGTTGTTCTTTCGAACTACCTGCTGAGCCCGCAAGAACAATATATCTGCCATCAAGAGAAATGGCTCCATGCCGATATCCTTCAAACTCTTTGAGCACTTGGCCAGTTTGAGTGTCTGCTAACTTGGTGACATGTGAGAGATCAAACAGGCCGCCCTTTAAAGCGGTTCCTAATAGAAATTTTCCGTCAGGAGAAAACGACAGGAATCCTCCAAAATCACCAGCAATGGTGCGTACCTCCTGACCGGAAGCGGCATCCCAGAGTTTTGTTACATCACCGCTGATAAGCCCTTTTCTACCTGATCCAGCTAACAGCTTTCCATCTGGAGAATAGGCGGTATCAAGAACTCCATATTCGACGGGAAACGGGATTATGCGTACGCCTTTTGCATTCGCAACATCCCATATTCTTAACGAAGGAAGAAGACCGCCCGAAACCAGATTGATTCCATCGGGAGAGTAATCAAGAGTACCAACTCCTGAAACCTTGCTTTTTACCTCCATTTTCTTATCGCTTGAGTCAAGATTTATCTGGGGTGTGGTTGCCAACATCCCAGCACACCCCGTCAGGATAAGTGCGAAAGAAAGAAGAAAGTGAACTCTGCGTGGAAGCATTTTTTCACCTTTTGAGGTCGGTGCTCTGTAAGAAATACTTCAGATTACGCCTAATCTCAATGACAGGGGAGTCGCTGTGCAGTACGGGAGAGGAAAATGCCGCCAGCTCAGATATTGGAGTTTTCGAAAGCGGCATAGCGGCAGTCACCCGGGCAAGTTATGGCTTGTTCGGGTGGCTTTACATTGGGGCGATCGTTTGTCTGCAGTGAGCTGATTGCAGACCTTTGGTGCTCAGAAGTCGCTGACCGAAATCGAACTTAATGAGTGGGGAATATGGATCGCGTGGCGTGGTTTGCTGCCGGCGGCCTTCTCAGGGGCCGCACCTCTGCCATTGAGGCCATTCGGCCAAATTATGACGCATGCCGGCCCAGAATCGGCGATTGACCGCAGAAACGGCATCAGCCATACTTCCCCAAGAACTATTGGATTTCCTATTATTTAATGAGAACTTCATGACATCACCATCGCTTGATGCATTCTGGATGCCATTTACGCCGAACCGACAATTCAAAACTTCGCCGCGTCTGGTCGTTTCAGCTGAAGGGATTTTGTACCGCACCGCGGACGGTCGCGAGGTGCTCGACGGCTCGTCGGGTCTTTGGTGCGTGGGTGCCGGACACCGCCACCCGCGCATTAGCGAAGCGATGAAGCGCCAGATCGATACGCTCGATTTCTCATCGAATTTCCAGGTCGGACATCCAGGCGCTTTCGCGCTCGCCGAACGCATTGCAGCACTCGCGCCACCCGGACTGGATCGGGTATTCCTGGTTAACAGCGGCTCGGAAGCGTGCGACACGGCAATGAAGATTGCGCTGGCGTATGCGCAGGTTCGTGGCGAGGGCCAACGCAATTTATTTGTCGGTCGCGAACGCGGATTTCACGGCGTCGGCTTTGGCGGCATATCCGTCGGTGGCATGGTCAACAATCGCCGCGCATTCGGTGGTGCCATGTTACGCGCCGACCACTTGCGCGCGACCTGGGACCCGCAGACCCAGGCTTTCGTTCGTGGACACCCGCAGCACGGTGTGGAGATGGCGGACGAACTCGAAAACCGCATCATCGCACTCCACGACGCCTCCAATATCGCGGCCGTGATTCTGGAGCCTGTCTCCGGATCCACCGGCGTATTGGTGCCGCCCGTCGGATACCTGCAGCGGATTCGCGAGATTTGCGATCGACACGGATTATTGCTGATTTTCGACGAGGTCATCACCGGTTTCGGACGCCTCGGTGCGATGTTTGCGGCACAGGCTTTCGGCGTGGTGCCGGATATGATTCTGTTCGCCAAGACCGTCACCAATGGCGCTGCGCCACTGGGTGGTGTTATTGTTAGCCGCGCGATACATGATGCCATCATGAGCGGGCCGCTTCATCTCTCGGAATTAATGCACGGCTATACCTGTTCGGGGCATCCGCTCGCTTGCGCGGCCGCACTGGCCATGATCGACGTCATCGAAGAGGAAGAGCTACCCGCACGCGTACTCGCGCTCTCGTCCCATTTCGAACGCGCCGTACATTCTTTGGCGGATATGCCCGACGTAGTCAGCGTTCGCAATATCGGCCTGGCGGCAGGTATTGAGCTCGCGATGCGACCCGGCGCACCGGGTCAACGCGGATCAGAAACGCAGGCCGCTGCATTCGATCGTGGTCTGCTGACACGCGCACCCGGCGACTCGCTGGTGCTCGCGCCAGCATTTATCTGTTCGCCCGCTGAGATTGACCGCATGGTCGACCTGTTGCGCGCAGCCATCCAGGACACGTCAACAACTGTGGCAGGCTAATCATGAAAACACTCCTCTGCACACAGTCCAACGAGAATGCCGGTCATTAGCCTTGGTTCCCAGTCGTTCAGACAGAATCAAAGGAATTCGGCAGCGACTGTTCAAACCAAAGATTCCGGCGGATATTGCTAAAGCACAATCGCTCATCCTCGCTATTGATAGCGGTGGCAAGCCAATCTGTGCGCGGGTTGACCTCTTCACTGCGGCATCCTTAGATCGACTCAGCCAAGCAGCACGCGATTACACAAGGGAGATAGGCCGCGCTACTTTCGGCCGCCGCGCTGAGCTAGCAGTTTGAAGATTCGCCTCCCGAGAGAGGATTCGGAGCATGGCCTGATCGTTGTGGAAGGCGCGGAAAGCATCAGCCACAGCGCTGTCGAGGAAGGTCGCCGTGGTCTGCCCGTCAGCCGGATCGGAAACGACCCCGTCCGGAATTTCTCTCGACCAGCTCCTGGCGGCTCGAAATCCGCTTACCAGGTGCGAAAAGTATGGCCACCCTGATCGGCAATGCGCTGACCATCTTGATAACGGTGCAGAAGAACCTTGAAATGTTCAAGGGCACTGCTCTGGGTCCGGAAGCTCCGGGCACCAATCACAACGGGCTTTGCCATTCTTACTCCTCTATTCTTGGGTCAGTGCGCCCATCTTTGAACCCTCACAGGCTCCAAAAAATGAGCTTAACTGAGGTATGCCGTTAATCACATTAGTTGTGTAAGTCAAATTGTGCAAAATAGTAATCAGGTCTTCGGTTGATGTTTCTTTGCGTTGTCGGTGGCGCGGAGGGCGTCCCACAGGGATTTCCTTCGGTCATAGCCCGAAGCGGCGCTGACAACGCGCGGCCGATTACGCGGCCAGTCTCAGTAACTCCTTCTTCTGCTCCGCGAGGAGCGTCATGTTCAGATAACGGTTATCCTCGAGCCAGGTCTCGTGCGTCTCGACGCACAGGGCCCGGACCAGTCGCAGGCAGGATGGGATGTTCGGGAAGATGCGCACGACGCGGGTGCAGCGCTTGATCTCCTCATTGAGCCGTTCAAGCATGTTGCTGCTCTTCATGTGCTTGTGGTGCGCGCGCGGTAGCCGGTAGAAGGTTAGCGTCTCGCCGATGTTGCTCTCGGCCCAGTCGACGAGCTTGGGATACTTGCCCTGCCATTTGGCGATCCAGGCGGCAAGGTCGCGGTTCGCTTCCTGGCTGTCGCGCCGGTCGTAGATCCAGCGCAGCTCTTGCAGGCAATCGTCGTCGGCTTTCCTTGGAAGATAGTCCAAGGCATTGCGCAGGAAATGCACGTAACAGCGTTGCCAGGCCGCTTCGGTCAGCACCTCGCTGATCGCTTTCCTGAGTCCGGCATGATCGTCGGAGACCACGAACTCGACGCCGGACAAGCCCCGCTGCTTTAAGCGCAGTAGAAATTCTTTCCAGCTGCCTTGGCTTTCCCGGTTGGCCAATTCAACGGCCAGAACCTGGCGTTGGCCTTCCCAATTGATGCCGATCGCAATGAGGACTGCCAGAGAACGAATGACGCCGGATTCACGTACCTTCTCGTAGCGTGCATCCAAAATCAGGTAAGGGTAGGCTTCCTCCAAGGGGCGCTGGGCAAATCGATCAAGCACCTCATCGAGCCCCTTGTTGATGCTGCTGATCGTGCTGGCCGAGAAACTGTGGCCACATAACTCCTCGGTGATGGCCTTGACCTTGCGCGTCGAGACGCCCTGGACATACATCTCGGCCAGGGCCCCGACCAGCGCTTTCTCGCTGCGCGCGTAGCGCTCGAACAGGGCTGTCGAGAATTCGCCGCCACGATCCCGCGGCACGCGCAGCTCCAGCTTGCCGATCCGGGTGACCAGCGAGCGGCTGTAGTAACCCGCCCGGTATCCCTGCCGGCTGTCCGTCCGCTCACTCGGGGCCGCGCCAATAAACGCAGCCATCTCGCCTTCAAGCACTTCCTGCAAAGCCTCCTTCATCAGCAACTTCATCAGGTCGCGGTCGCCCGCCACCAACGCTTTCACCGAAGTCCGCTTCGTATTACGCTTAGTCGTGGTCATGGTGCCCTCTCATCAGGGTTAAAAAGGTCGATCTCGTTAATCAACCTCTTACCATGACCACCCCGAGCTTTCTAGCCCCGGCGCTTTTGCACACAAGTCAGCACACTACCCCGGAATGAAAATGGGCACCTGGAATCAGGTACCCATTTTCAGGTGTGACTGGCGCGCCCGACACGATTCGAACGTGCGACTTCCACCTTCGGAGGGTGGCACTCTATCCAGCTGAGCTACGGGCGCGTGGAGGTTGCGAAGCATAGCCGGTTTGGCCGGCGGCGTCCATCGTGGCGGGGTATGCGCCCGATGACCGGGCTGCAGTACCCATGAACTGGCGATCCGCAGGCTGCCCGCAGCATAACCAAGCATCGACGGGCATCGCCGCCGGCTCAGCGCCAGGATTGCCTATCCAAGGGGCCTGCGGGAGCGTGCCGTTTCGAGGTGCTGGCACAGCCGTTCGGCGCCCTCGAGCAGGCGCGGGGTGTGGCGCTGGATCAGGTCCGGCAGGACGAAGAAGAGGTTGTTGCGGGCGACGGCGGTGATCGATGTCCAGCGCTTCCAGTCGTCCAGCCATTCGGGGCGCGATTCACCCATGCCGCTGGCGACGATGGCCTCGGGGTTGGCGGCGATCAC
>CAIVZW010000399.1 GCA_903910495.1 uncultured beta proteobacterium | reverse complement strand
GTGGAAAGCCTTCCGCAGCCCCAACTTTGACAGCATGAAAGCCCTGCTCAAGAACCCGGTGATATTTGACGGCCGCAACCTTTACGAACCCGAAGCCATGCGCGCGCAGGGCTTCGAATACTATCCGATCGGCCGGCGGACATGAAAGTCCTGGTCACCGGCGCTGCCGGTTTCATCGGCCTGCATGTCGCCCGTCTCCTTCTGGAGCGTGGCGACGAGGTTGTTGGGCTCGACAACCTCAATGACTACTACGACCCGAGGCTGAAACTCGCGCGTCTTGACTGCCTCACGCCCTACGCCAATTTCCGCTTCGTGCGGATGGATATAGCCGATGCTGCAGCTCTGGAAAAGCTGTTTTCCACTGAACACTTCGAGCGCGTCATCCATCTGGCCGCGCAGGCCGGCGTGCGCTATTCGCTGAGCAATCCGCAAGTCTATATCCAGAGCAATCTGGTCGGTTTTGCAAACATTCTGGAGGGCTGCCGGCACCACGGCATCAAACACCTGGTTTACGCCAGCAGTTCCAGCGTTTATGGCAGCAATACACGAATGCCGTTTTCGGTGCACGACGAAGTCAACCACCCAATCAGCCTGTATGCCGCCACCAAGAAATCCAATGAACTGATGGCGCACAGTTACAGCCACCTATTCGGGCTGCCGACGACCGGCCTGCGCTACTTTACGGTTTATGGTCCGTGGGGGCGCCCGGACATGTCGCCGTGGCTGTTCTCCAGTGCCATTCTTGAAGGCCGCAGCATTGACGTCTTCAACCACGGCAAGATGCAGCGCGATTTCACCTTCGTCGACGACGTCGCCGAAGGGACGGTCCGGGCCATGGACCGGATCGCTACACCCAGCACGTGTTTCGACAGCAGCAAGCCCGACCCGGCCAGCAGTTTTGCTCCCTACAAGCTCTATAACATCGGCAATCACCAGCCGGTGGAATTGATGACGTTTATCGAAACGATTGAACGGGCGCTGGGCCGCGAGGCGAAAAAGAATTTCCTGCCGATGCAGGACGGTGACGTACTGGCCACCTATGCTGATGTTGATGATTTGCGGCGCGACGTCGGTTTCGAGCCAAAGACTTCGCTCTCCGAAGGCATAACGCGCTGGGTGGCGTGGTTCCGTGAGTACGCACAACGAAGCAAGTAAAAAACAGAAACAATTCGCGCCGCGACTTACCTCAGATTTAAACCAAATACCGTAGTTGCAAGATTATGAACCCTTCGACACGCCCGCTGTGCGGGCTGCTCAGGGCGAACGGAAAAACCCCGTTCGTGGTGAGCCCGTCGAACCATGAGCGGGTTGTTACCTGGCCAACTGAGTTTTTTTAAATTAAACGCTTTCCGGCGGTGCTTCAACACCGCGCGGACGTTTGTAACGGTTATAACCCCACAGATACTGTTCGGGGCATTGAAGGATCAACTGTTCGATCTCGTTGTTGATCTGCTGTGCGCGTTCCTCGGTATTGCCGCTGATCGGCCGGGTCGGAAGTTGCAGGTGAAAATGATAGCCGGCTCCGCCGGGCAGTCGCTCGGCCCAGATCATGATCGCCACGGCTCCGCTTTCGGTCAGCCGAGCGGCCAGGGTCATCGTGTAGGCCGGTTTGCCGAAGAAATCCAGCCATCTCCCCTCGCCGACTCTGGGGGTCTGATCGGGCAGCATGCCGACGGCTTCACCCCGTTTCAGCGCCTTGAGTAGCGTACGCACACCAGCCAGATCTGCCGCCGCAATATGCAACTGCGCTCGTATCCGCCCGGCTTCGATCATCGTCTGCAGCCAGGCCTGCTTGGGCGGACGATAAAGGCAGGTGATAGGCGCATGGGCCGCAAGATACTGACCGGCGATCTCGAAGCAACCCAGATGCGGCGTCAGATAGACGATGCCCTTGCCCGTAAGCGCTGCGGCCTCGGCCAGTTCCCATCCGCTGACTTTGACCACGCGGGCGGCCGTTTCCTCAGGCGGACGCAGCCAGATCTTGGGCAATTCAAGCGAAGACTTGCCGGCATTGGCAATGGCGGCAGAGCGCAGGCGCCGCGCGCCTTCTTCCCCCAGCGCCAGCTCCATGTTCTCGCGCATGTGGCGGCGATAGGTAGAGGAAAAAATCCAGGACAACCAGCCCAGGACCGCGCCGAGCCTGTGCAGCCAGGCCAGAGGGAAACAACTCAGAAAACGAAAAAGAGGAATCACGAAATAACCCTGCCCGCAACGGGTTTGACCCGCGGCTCACTAAAAACTACAATTATCACCTCCGCCGAGTTAATCAGGACAACTTGCAGGGCGGGAGAAGTTGAAATCGACTTCCAAAATACTGCTAAAGCGTCGTCTGCTCAAACCCCGGAGCCGGCCACGCCGCCGTAACGGGGTTTTTTATTGGAGCAGAATTGCATGTCTAACGAGTATCTGTTTTCTTCGGAATCCGTTTCCGAAGGCCATCCCGACAAGGTCGCCGACCAGATTTCGGATTCCATCCTCGACGCCATCCTGGCCGAGGACCCAACCGGCCGTGTTGCCTGCGAAACACTGGTGTCCACCGGACTGGTCGTGATCTCCGGTGAAATCACCACCAAAGCGCACATCAACTACCGCGAAATCGCCCAGGAAACCGTTCGTCGCATCGGTTACACCGATTCCGAGATCGGCTTCGACTACAAGAGTTGCGCCATTCTAACGGCAATCAACCGTCAGTCGCCGGATATCGCACAGGGTGTCAACGAAGGTCAGGGCATCGATCTTGACCAGGGTGCCGGTGACCAGGGCCTGATGTTTGGCTACGCTTGCAACGAAACACCCTCGCTGATGCCGCTGCCGATCTACTACGCGCACCGTCTCATGCAGCGCCAGGCAGAAGTGCGCAAGGACGGCCGCCTGCCGTGGCTGCGCCCGGACGCCAAGAGCCAGCTTACCGTCAAGTATGTCGACGGCAAGCCGGTGGCGATCGACACCGTTGTCGTTTCGACCCAGCACGGCCCGGACGTTTCGCACGCCGAGCTTTCCGCCGCGGTGATTGAAGAGATCATCATGCCGGTGCTGCCGAAAGAACTGCTCTCCGACAAAACCCGCTATCTGGTCAATCCGACCGGCCGCTTTGTCGTCGGCGGTCCGCACGGTGATTGCGGTCTGACCGGCCGCAAGATCATCGTCGACAGCTACGGCGGCACCGCTCGCCACGGTGGCGGCGCTTTCTCCGGCAAGGATCCGTCGAAGGTTGACCGCTCGGCCGCATACGCCGCCCGTTATGTGGCTAAGAACGTCGTTGCTGCCGGCCTGGCCGACCGTTGCGAAGTCCAGATTGCCTACGCCATCGGCGTCGCCAAACCGGTGTCGCTGATGGTCGAAACCTTTGGTACCGGCAAAGTCAGCGACGAAAAAATCGTCGACCTGATCGGCAAGCATTTCGACCTGCGTCCGAAAGGCATCATCCAGACGCTCAACCTGCTGCGTCCAATCTACGCGAAGACCGCCGCTTACGGCCACTTCGGCCGCGAAGAACCGGAGTTCACGTGGGAGAATATCGATAAGGCGTCTGCGCTACGCGCTGACGCTGGCCTGTAAGGCCACGCCGAAGGCGCTTTCGATATTCGGGCGAAGGCTAACTGCGTCGCTAGCCGCAGTTAAGGCGTTCCGCGCCGGCCGCAGCCAAAACTTGCCACTGCGCTGCGCGGACGCTGGCCTGTAAGGCCGCGCCGGAACTATTGATTCGGCAAGTAAATGTTTGAAGTCCGCTCGCCCTGAGCCTGTCGAAGGGTTGGCGGACTTCGACAGGCTCAGCCCGAACGGTGTTGATACTTCATCACAGCGGATCAATAAAACTCCGACAAAGCAGCGGCACTGATCGCCGGCGCCGGACTTAGATTTTTTCGCTTGCACAAAGAAAGGGCCATGAGGCCCTTTTGTCTTTTTGCCACGGGCAAACGTAGTAAGATTATTGCTCCGATTACTTGAATATTCCCCAGTCGTAAGACCATGCTCAAGAAAATCAGCATCAAGCAACTTACCCTCGGGATGCATATCAAGGAGTTCTGTGGCTCCTGGATGGAACATCCCTTCTGGCGTAACGCGTTTGTCATTACCGACCCCAAGGATATCGAGGACATTCTCGCCAGCAGCATCAAGGAGGTCTGGATAGACAGTGCGAAAGGGCTTGATGTCGCAGCGGGCGAATCCGTTGTTTTGGAAGCGGAATCAGAGGCGCAGGTTGATGCCGAATTGAACATTGCGGCGGCACTGGAGCGCGAAATCGCTCCTGTGCCGACTGCAGTCGAATTCAAGCGGGCATCAAAGATCTGCGCCCAATCCAAACGTGCCGTCACCTCGATGTTCCAGGAAGCACGCATGGGCAAAGCGGTCAACACCGCCGGTGCGCAAAAGCTGGTCGAAGAAATCTCCAACTCGGTAAGCCGCAACCCCAGCGCGCTGATCAGCCTTGCCCGTCTGAAAACGGCCGACGACTACACCTACATGCATTCGGTCGCCGTTTGTGCGCTGATGATTGCCCTGTCCAAGCAACTCGGACTCGATGAAAAGCAGACCCGTTCAGCAGGAATTGCCGGTCTGCTGCACGATCTCGGCAAGGCCTTGATGCCCATGGAGGTACTTAACAAGCCGGGCAAACTCACCGACGAAGAATTTAC
>CAIVZW010000398.1 GCA_903910495.1 uncultured beta proteobacterium | reverse complement strand
GCCTGCCCGGGGCTGGGCGCGCGCATGAAGGCTTCGCCGATCAGGAAGGCCTGCACCGAGTTGCGGCGCATCAAGGCGACATCGCCCGCTGCCAGAATGCCGCTCTCGGTGACCACGATACGTCCGGCCGGGAGGCGTGGCAGCAGGTCAAGCGTGGTTTGCAGGCTGACCTCGAACGTGCGCAGGTTGCGGTTGTTGATGCCGATCAGCGGGGTTTCGAGCTGCAGCGCCAGATCGAGTTCTGCGCCGTCGTGCACTTCGACGAGGACGGCCAGGCCCAGGCTTGAAGCGATGGCCTCGAACTGCTGCAGCGTCGGCAGATCGAGCGCGGCGGCGATGAGCAGGATGGCGTCGGCGCCCATGGCGCGGGCTTCATGGATCTGATAGGAATCGACCAGGAAATCCTTGCGCAGCACCGGCAGCGCGCAGGCCGCGCGCGCTGCCTGCAGGAACTCCGGCGCGCCCTGGAAGAATTGCCGGTCGGTGAGCACCGACAGACAGGCCGCGCCATGCGCCGCGTAATCGGCGGCAATTTCGGCCGGGCGGAAATCGGCACGCAGCAGGCCCTTTGACGGGCTGGCCTTCTTGATCTCGGCAATCACCGCCGCCTGCCCGGCGGCAATCTTGCCTTTTATGGCGCCGACGAAATCACGTGCCGCGGCTTGCGCTTCGGCTTCGGCACGCACCGCCGCCAGCGGCTTGAGCGCCTTGGCGGCAGCGACTTCCTCATGCTTGACGGCGAGGATGCGCTCGAGGATGTCGGCTTTGCTCATGCCGGACACGCCTGGGTAAAGCGCACGAATTCGTCGAGCTTGGCGCGTGCCGCGCCGCTCTCGATGGCTGCACGCGCCAGGGCAATGCCCTGCGGGATCGACTCGGCAATGTTGGCGACGTAAAGCGCGCTGCCGGCGTTGAGCACGACGATCTCGCGCGCCGTGCCCTCTTCATCGGCCAGCGCCGAACAGACCATGGCCTTCGATTCCTGCGCGCTGGCCACGCGCAGGCTGCGGTTGGACGACATCTGCAGGGCGAAGTCTTCCGGATGGATCTCGTATTCGCTGATCTTGCCGTCCTTCAGTTCGCCGACCAGGGTCGCCGCGCCGAGCGAGATTTCGTCCATGCCGTCCTTGCCGTAGACGACCATGACGTGTTTGGCGCCCAGGCGCTCCATGACGCGCACCAGAATGCCGACGAGATCGGGGTGAAACACACCGAGCAGGGTGTTTGGCGCGCCGGCCGGGTTGGTCAGCGGGCCGAGGATGTTGAAGATGGTGCGCACGCCCATTTCACGGCGCACCGGGGCGACATTTTTCATTGCCAGGTGATGATTCGGGGCGAACATGAAGCCGATGCCGGTGGCGGCCAGGCAGTCGCCGACCTGCGCCGGGCTGAGCATGATATTGGCGCCCAGCGCTTCGAGCACGTCGGCGCTGCCCGAACTCGAGGAGACGCTGCGCCCGCCGTGCTTGGCCACCTTGGCACCCGCTGCGGCGGCGACAAACATCGAGGCCGTCGAAATGTTGAAGGTGTGCGCCCCGTCGCCGCCGGTGCCGACGATGTCGACGAAGTGGCTGTTGTCGGCGACCTCGATGCGCGTCGACAGCTCGCGCATGACCTGCGCCGCGGCAGTGATCTCGCCGACCGTCTCCTTCTTGACGCGCAGGCCGGTGAGGATGGCGGCGATCATCAGCGGCGAGACGTCGCCGCCCATGATCTGGCGCATCAGCGAGATCATTTCATCGTGGAAAATTTCGCGGTGTTCGATGACCCGCGTCAGGGCGTCCTGTGGCTTCATCCGGCATACTCCTCAAGAAAGTTTTTCAGCATGGCGTGGCCGTGCTCGGTGAGAATCGACTCGGGGTGAAACTGCACGCCCTCGACGGCCAGCGTCCGGTGGCGGATGCCCATGATCTCGCCATCATCGGTCCAGGCCGTGATTTCCAGGCAATCCGGCAGCGATGCACGCTCGATGGCCAGCGAGTGGTAACGCGTGCAGGTCACCGGGCTGGGCAGGCCGCGAAAGACACCGGCCGCGCTGTGCTGCACCGGCGAGACCTTGCCGTGCATCAGTCGTTTGGCATGCACCACGCGCCCGCCGAAGGCCTCGCCGATGGCCTGGTGGCCGAGGCAGACGCCGAGCAGCGGGATCTTGCCGGAGAATTCGCGGATCGCCGCCAGCGAGATTCCGGCCTGCGCCGGAGTACCGGGGCCGGGCGAGATGACCAGATAGTCGGGCTTGAGCAGGGCAATCTCGGCCAGAGAAATGGCGTCGTTGCGGAACACTTTCACCTCCTGCCCCAACTCGCCGAAATACTGGACGATGTTGTAGGTGAAGGAGTCGTAGTTATCGATCATCAGCAACATTTTTTAAACCTTTCACCACCAAGACACCAAGAACACCAAGTTTCACCAAGAAAATCAGAGAACGATTCGTTTGATGCCATCCCTGATGAGCGGTGTGTTGAAATTTATCAAGAGGCCAAGTCTGTGGCCGGAAAGTCGCAGGTAGGTTAGTAGTTGTGCAGAATGGATTGGAAGGAGTTGATCGACCGCTTTCAATTCAACGACCAGTTGTTCACCAACCAGCAGATCAATGCGGTAAGCGCTTTCGATAGTTACCCCCTCATAACAGATCGGCAACACGCGTTGCATCACGCAAGGCACACCCCGCTTTTCCAGCTCGATTCCAAGACACGCCTGATAGGCCGATTCGAGCAAACCAGGCCCCAAGGCTTTATGTACCCTCAGAGCAGCATCGACTACGCTTTTGGCCAGATCATCCAGTTCTTTTGGAATTTCTTGGTGCATCTTGGTGCCCTTGGTGTCCCCCAGGGGGATTTCCTCCGGGGCATCTTGGTGGTTCGCTTCGATTCGTCAATCAAACCGCGTATCCAGCCCCTGCTCGGCGAGTTCCGCCGCGCGCAGGACGGCACGTGCCTTGTTCTCGGTCTCCTGCCATTCGGACGCCGGATCGGAATCGGAGACGATGCCGGCGCCGGCCTGAACGTATAGTTTTCCACCCTTGACGATGGCCGTGCGGATGGCGATGGCCAGGTCCATGTCGCCCTGGAAGCCGAGGTAGCCGACTGCACCGGCGTAGATGCCGCGCTTGAGCGGTTCGAGTTCGTCGATGATTTCCATGGCGCGCACTTTCGGCGCGCCGGAGACGGTACCGGCCGGGAAGGTGGCCTTGAGCACGTCGAGTGCCGCCAGCCCCGGTTGCAGCTTGGCTTCGACGTTGGAAACGATATGCATGACATGAGAGTAACGCTCGATCATCATTATTTCGGTGAGCCTGACACTGCCGACCTGCGCCACTCGCCCCGCATCGTTGCGCCCGAGGTCGAGCAACTGGACGTGCTCGGCGCGTTCCTTCTCGTCGGCCAGCAGTTCGACCGCCAGCGCCTGATCTTCCGCGAAGGTCGCGCCGCGCTTGCGCGTACCGGCGATCGGCCGCACCGTGACGGTATCGCCCTCGAGCCGGACAAGGATTTCCGGCGAGGCGCCGACGACGTGGAAATCCTCGAAATCGAAGTAGAACATGTAGGGCGACGGGTTAAGCGAGCGCAGCGAACGATAGAGCGCCAGCGGACTGGCCGTAAACGGCTTGCTCATGCGCTGCGAGAGGACGACCTGCATGATGTCGCCGTCGGTGATGTACTGTTTGGCCCTGAGCACGGCCTGCTTGAAGGACGCTTCACCGGACAGCGAGACGGCAGCTTGCGATGACCCCGGGGTTTCTGCCGGGATGCTGGCTGGTTCGCGCAATCGGGCCAGCAGTTCCTTCAGTCGCGCCTGCGCCTTCGGGTAGGCCCCGGGAACGCCCGGCTCGGCATAGACCACCAGCGTGAGCTTGCCGGAGAGGTTGTCGACGACGGCTATTTCTTCGGAAAGCAGCAACACGATATCGGGAATACCGAGTTCGTCGGCCTTGGCCGAGCGGGTCAGCCGGGTCTCGATATAGCGTACGGTGTCGTAGCCGAAACAGCCGACGAGGCCGCCGCAGAAACGCGGCAGCCCAATCGATGGTGCGGCACGGAAACGCTTCATGTAGCGGCCGATGAACTCGAGCGGATTGGTATCGTCCTCGCGCTCGGCGATGCGGTTGCCGGTCAGCACCAGAACCTGGTTGGCATTGACGACCAAGCGCGTCGGACTGGCCAGACCGATGATCGAGTAGCGGCCGAAGCGCTCGCCGCCCTGCACCGATTCGAGCAGGTAGGTGTAGGGGCCGTTGGCCAGCTTGAGATAGATCGAGAGCGGGGTGTCGAGATC
>CAIVZW010000397.1 GCA_903910495.1 uncultured beta proteobacterium | reverse complement strand
GGTGTCGATTGAAAGTTCGATCTGGTTGATCGCTGTGTCGCGCGGCGCTTTCTTTACACTGACCGTCAGCCATTTTTCTCCCTGGGCCGTCTTGATCTTGTCGCGGTGTGTCCAGGCGCGACTGCCATATACAAACTGAACATGATCCAGTGCGATATAGAAATCCGCATGCAGGAAACGGTGGAAGAAGCCCAAATAGGGAGCAAAATCCGACTGGTGAATGACGACTGTTTTCTTATTCATCTGGATATTTCCATTAGCGCACTGACTACCCGCTGCGTTCCCTGCAGCCCGATATTGCGCATCCCGGCCTGACTCATTTGTTCCAATGGCAGGTCTGCCGCAAACAATGGCGAATGCATTGATTCATGATGACCGGCAAACAGCGATCCCCCAAGCCTCTGCAGCTCTTTTCCGACCGGGATTTCAAAAAACTCGTTGGCAATTACCACACAGGGCAGACCCGAAGCATTGGCCTCGAACGGCGTAATCCCGCCGCCGGTGATTGCCAAGTCGTGACGATGAAATTCCTCAATCATGGATGGCACGCCGCGCTTCAGGGTAAAGTCCCCGGTCAATATTTCGTTCAACTTACCCATGTGCATGAATGCCGGGCCGACCACGATTGTCGCGACTCGATTCATCTCCTTCAGCAACTGTACGACTCTGACTGTCACGCCGTAGGTATCGCTACCGCCCAATGTGACCAAAATGCTTGAGAGTTGCTTGCGCAGTCTCATGAAATTGCCGATTTGTGAATTAAGAATCAGGTAGTCTGCGCCGCGCAACACTTTGTCGCCGCCCAGGCGCTCATTGGCATCAAAGGCCAGCGCGGCTATGTGCAGGTTCGCCAGTGCTGCTCCCTTTCCCCTGTCGTCAAACGTCACCAGCGGCACACTGGCCGCTCTGATTTTTTGCGCATGGCGCGCATCAGTATCGAGACGGTCGCTCACCCACAGCGTTATGCCGTCCTGCCGAATCAATGACGCTTCCCAGTTGCCGGTAAAATCTTCCAGGTTCACCACCTGATGCGGCACGCCCCGCTCACGTAGGATTTGCAGGGAAGGCGCATGATCGTTCAGATAAAACTTGTACGCTACTCCCGTTACGGCCAACCCCTCCGCCAGGTTCAGCGCGCGGTAGAAGTGTCCCATACCGCGCGCATGGGACACTTCTATGCAGAGGGCGAACATAGTCGGATTGCCTCTTCAGTGCCGATCCAGCAATCGGGTGCATGTCCTGCGATTGTGCAGGCTCTCTGGTAGTCGTCCTCGGTATCCACTGTCAGGCGCAAAGTGGGGCAGCGTTTGGCTGCGGGCACTTCCAGCACGCCTATCCTGAACAGCTCCGGATGCTCCTGGATATATTCGTTGACGTGTTCGCGGTGAATGGGCGCATGGCCTTCCCGCATGCTTTTTTCCAGTGTGGCGAAGGTAAATATTTCCGCACCAACGCCCAGCGGCATGGTTTCAAACGAGTGCGTGTAATCGTTGTGTTGTGTCGTGTGTTGTACGATCAGGCGCTGTAACTCTTCCATGTCGGCAAACGGATTGTCCGCAGTCAGTCTTACTACATGCTCGAAACCGTTCTCGCGGGCGCATTGGTAATACCTGTCCAGCACATCCGTTTCGCTGCCGCGGAACACTGTCACGTTCCTGTCCATGCAGTGCCGGACGATGGCATCGTCCTGTGGCTTGTCGCTCGTAGCGACTACAACTTTGACAGGGTAGGCAAGCCGGGACAATCTGCCCAGCACATGATCAAGCAATACCTTGCCTGCAATGGGTTTCAATACCTTGCCGGGCAAGCGGGTGGAGCCCATTCTGGCCTGTATGATGACCCCAACACTCACGCCAGATCGTTCCAGGTAAGCACAGCATCCTTTTCCATATCAGTGGCTACCGCCCGTCCGATGATCTGCTCAAAATATTTCGGGCCGATGCCATAGCCGGGGCGCTTTACGGCAATATCCTGTTCGGTCAAGCGCTCTCCCGCCTTGACTCTTCGATTCAACACCACGCTCTTGCGGTTATTGCG
>CAIVZW010000396.1 GCA_903910495.1 uncultured beta proteobacterium | reverse complement strand
TTTGTCGGGATCTCATCATTGCTGTCTCCAAATGGAATACACACCGCACTCCCGTTCCCCCGGGGCGCTAGCAACATGCTAGCTCGACAAGTCCCGAAGATACGTTCCCTTTATTCTTACCGCCTTCTCTTCTTTTTCCCTGACCGTCACGGATTTTGGGGGCTGCAATGCCGGTATCCTCCGAGGGAGGCCGAGACCAACAAGTTTTGCAGCCAATTGTCATGATACCGGTGTTCATTGAGACGCTCGGCTGGACTTTTCCAGCCGCCGTTCTTTCGCGCCGTTGCCGGGTTCCAGGGAGTGAAGTTGTAGAGCAAGGCCCAGGCGCGACAATGCAATCGGGAGGGCCGAAGCGAGCCATGCAGATGTTGCCCATTGTCGAAGTAGCGATTCATCGACCGCATAATGCGATCCAGCATGTTGCTCGTACGGCGGCAGTCCGGGTGGTCGTAAGCGATCTCCCACCGGTCACGCTTCTCGCAAAGGTCTAGCACATGCGTCAGGACGACGCCGCTGAGGTGCTCCGCGGCCCATGTCTTCAAGGAGGCGATACGCTCCGAGAAACTGCGGCGGTCGGGGGCGTGATAGGTATCCCACACCCGCTGCGAGATCTCCGTGAACCACTGGTCCAGGTGCTTGGCTCGATCCCGAATCTTCAGCCAAGCGTGAAGGAAGCATTGCACGATGATGATCGAAAGGAACAACGCTTTCCATGCTGCCTTCGTACCTTTCCAGCCGTCGGTGTTGACAGTCTGGGGAGCATATTGCGGACTCACGTCCAGCGCTTCCTGGCGAAAAACGCCGTAAGCCTTTGTCAGTTCATCGGTTCCGGCACTCTCGGCCACTTCCGCCCCCAGACAACAGCCGCTGCCGACTGTCGTGGCAACGTAGTTCTTCGTTCCGTCGCGCGGTTGATGGTGCTCGTCGGCCAGCAGGTGCTCGGGCAGCCCGGTTTTGCGCACCGTGGTTCCTACGATACTGTTGCGGCCCAGCGCGCTTTCCGAGCGATACCAGTACATGGGATCGCGACCGAAGACATGGGCCAAGGCCCAGTAAGGAACGCCAAACTTGCGAAGAAACAACGGGGCTTCGACATCCTTTGTCCGCCCCGTCATGTACGGCATGACAAACGAGGGCCGGATGCTATACGCCGTCCCATCCCTCAGTTCGATGCGGCGGATCCGCAAGGCGGTTTTTTCCGACATCCGTCCGTCCTTCAACTTATAGCCTTGCGAAAACCGTTCGGGAAACAACTCTGGCGTCCGCTGGTAAGAGGATTCCAGGAAGCAGCGAAACTGCGACGGATCACTCACGATCACTGGATACTCCTCTTCACAGACCGGCAAGCAAATGGTACGAATACCCCTCGACGGGTCGACTGCCGATCCTTCGGCCATGGTCCACCTCCTTCCTTGTGATTGGGCGGATCATGGCCTATTTTTCGTTCTATGTCACCCCCAATAAGTGGTCCCCAGATTCCGTGACGGTCAGACAAATTCAAATGATAGACCGCTACGTTGCTCCAGATGTTTCGCACTTGCTGTTGGCCCGCGCCCCAGATTTCCTTCCAGGCCTTTGGTCCGGAGGTTGCTTTGTCAAAATCCATCTTGGTTGGGTCTGCTTCAGGGAGATTGGCTGGGTCCATACCTGAAGCCACAATTGAGCCTTTCAGATAATTGCCATGGATGCCGGTGAAATAGTTGGAATAGACAATGTCATCCGCAGCGCTGTCGACGATCATCTGCTTGTAGCCGTCCACAGCGCGCGCTTCTGTAGTCGCAATAAACGGCGACCCGATGTAAGCCATATCCGCACCCATGGCCTGAGCTGCAAGGATGGCACCGCCTGTGGCAATCGC
>CAIVZW010000395.1 GCA_903910495.1 uncultured beta proteobacterium | reverse complement strand
GACAATTTCCAATCCGGATATCTGGCAACGACTCATTTGCTAGAGGCAGGTCATCGTCGCATCGCTTTCTCAGGGTGGGACTCGCCCATTCCGAACGTTCGTGAACGCGTGGATGGTTATCGGGCCGCCTTGCGTCAATACGGCGTCAGCCCGGATCAGGAACTTGTGCTGACTGACGAACTGTCTGAAGCCGCCGGACGGAGAATGGCCGAGAAGTTCCTGGCTGCAGGAGTGACTGCGGCAGTGCTCGGGCAGCACGACACAGCCAAAGGCGCTTTACAGCATTTTCAGGATAACAACATTCGCTGGCCGGAGGACATTTCACTGGTGGTGGTTGGCACGCCTGAGTGGACCGGCGTCTTGCGCCCTCGACTCACGTGCATCCAGCGTCCGGAACACCAGATGGCCGTCACCGCGGCGACCATGCTCCTGAATAACATAAAAAATCCAGAAATCGATCTGGTTAAGCAGTTGTACACTTGTACCGTAGCAGAAGGCGAATCAGTTCTTAGGAAGTAGGCAGTTCCGTTTGAATCACTAGTGCGTAACTTTTTCTGGAGGTGTTGAAAATGAGCAAGAAGATTATCTGGAGTATCCCGGTAGCCAGCGTCCTCGGTCTGGCCTTTCTTTGGCCGCAACTGAGCATGGCTCAGGCACCGGCAAAATGGCCAACACAGGACATTTCGATTGTTGTTCCTTACCCGCCTGGTGGTGGTACGGACCTGACCACCCGAGCTCTTGCCGAAGAAATGGGCAAAGCGCTCAAAACCAATGTTTCTGTTCTCAACCAGCCGGGCGCCAGTGGTTCAATAGGCACCATCGCCGTGTGGAACAAACCGCATAATGGCTACACCATTTCGGCGAACGGCCTGCTGGCATTTGCGTCCTATCCTGTCCGAGGTTTTACCGAAGGCCTTTATAAGGATCACAAAGACTGGCATTTCTGGATCGCCACCTACTCGCCCAACGCTATCGTGACCAAGGGTGGGCCGGATGCCAAATACAAGACCATGGCTGATCTGCTCGCCGCCCTGAAAGCCAAACCGGGTGAAATAACCTTTGGCACGGCGGGTATCGGTAGCGGTGGCTACATGGGTTCAGAAGTCCTGAAAATGGGGACCAAACTGAATTACAAGCATATTGCCTATCAGGGGGGGGCGCCAGCCATTGTGGGCGGCCTGTCCGGTGAAGTCGACATTGTTCCCCAACTGCTGATGGAAATGGTCGATCACATACGTGCCGGCAAGATGAATGCACTGGCCGTTCTGATGGACAAGCCGTTCAAGCTGTCCGGCGCTGCTGATATCCCGGCGATTACCGACTCGGTGCCAGCAATCAAACCTTTCCTGCCGATGGGTGAGTCCTTTGGCATCATGGTTCCAAAAGACACGCCGGCCAATGTCGTTCAAGCAATTGATGCCGCATTCAAGATCGCGGTACAAAGCGAAACCGTCAAGAAATTTGCCGCAGAAAAGGGTTCGATTATCCTGGCGCTCAGTGGTAATGAAGCACAGGATCACGTGGCAAAACTCTTGTCCATCGTTTCCTGGACCTTGTTTGATGCCGGCCAAGCCAAGACTTCTCCCGAGACTCTCGGCATTCCAAAAGTGAAGTAATTTAACCGACAGGCTGTAAATCAGCCGCCGGCAAGCGATTGATAGCATTTTCGATTGTCGGCGGTTTCTTTCATCATAAGGAGTCGGGGCGTGGAAAAACATACCCATTTTGATTTTATTACCAGTATTGCTCTCATGCTCTTGTCGCTGGTCATGATTGTTGACAGCTACCGCATGGGTGTTGAGGTTGGCGGCCCCATGTATTCATCTCCCGGGATGCTGCCCATGTTGCTAGCGGTACTTCTTCTTTTCACAAGTTTCTTGTTACTCAAACGTAGCATTCGGCTGAATGGTGCTGGCAAGAGTTTTTCGGATTTTATGGCGTGGTTTCACGG
>CAIVZW010000394.1 GCA_903910495.1 uncultured beta proteobacterium | reverse complement strand
GGGGCGAAGACAACGGCATTGCGGCCGCGCAGTCCCAGCATACCTTTGAATACCGGCGTCGCTTCGGGGTTGGTGCTCGGAATCAGAGCTCCGATAACGCCGATTGGCTTGGCAATCATCGTGATCCCGGTTTCCGGGTTGTAATCAATGATGCCGACCGTCTTCTGATCTTTGACATCGTAGAAGCAGCCGGGCATCTTGACCGCCATCTTGGCGATCTTTGATTCGATTTTTCCCATACCGGTTTCGGCATAAGCCATTTCGGCAATTTCACTCGCAACGTCTGCGCGCGACAAGGCGTAAACAACCGCCGCGGCCAATTCATCCACCCGGCGCTGTGAAAAACCTTCGGCAATCGCCTGCGCCTTGCGCGCGCGCAGAACAAGTTCGGCAACCAGTTGACGTTCGCTTTCAGCCTTGTCACACATTACGGACTCCTCTTTGTCACCCGGAAGCCGGGGGATCAGTCAATGACATCATGGATAAAAAATGTATTCGGGTGCGCTTGAGCGCAAAGGCGCCATCAAGGCTCATTAAACGATCGTCAGCTGGTGAAGCTCGAAATCCTACGGACGGAACGCCCCGTGCAAAATCGCCAGCAGGCCTTCATAAGTCACATCTCTTGGATTCGGGCGTATCTGGCGGACGTTATTCATTCCATCCTTGGCCAGATCGGCAATCGCCGATTTCGGTATTGACAGATCATCCAGATAAGCGGGGATGCCGATATCGGCAGACAGCGATTCTACTGCGCTAATGGCTCGCTCGGCTCCTTGCCGCACCGAAAGGTGTTCGACGTGCTCACCGAGCGCTATCGCAACATCGCGGTAGCGATCCAGTGAGCTGACCAGATTGTGACGCATCACATGCGGCAGCATCACTGCATTGGCAATCCCATGCGCAACATTGAACAAGCCGCCCAGTGGCATGGCAAGCCCATGCACCATCCCGGTTGCTGCACTTCCGAATGCCAGTCCTGCGTACATGCTTCCTGTCAGCATGGCTTCACGTGCATCGATGTTCTGGCCGTTGTAGACCGCCGTGCGCAAGGACCGACCGATGAGCCGGATTGCCTCAAGCGCAAAATGGTCGGTCAGCGGTTGCGCGAAGCGCGACACGTAGGCTTCTATGGCATGCGTCAGGGCATCCATGCCGGTTGACGCCGTCACCGCAGGCGGCAAACCCAGCGTCAGTTCGGGGTCGAGGATCGCCAGGTCGGCAAACATATAACGGCTGACGATCCCTTTCTTCGTATGCGCCGCTTTCAGGCTCATGACAGCGACATTGGTCACTTCACTGCCGGTGCCAGCCGTCGTCGGGATAAGTATTTTAGGGATGCCAGCACTCTCGATTTTTTCGATGCCCAGATAGTCTTCCGCCGACCCCGGATTGAGGGCAAGAACCGACGCGCATTTGGCCGTATCGATCGGGCTGCCGCCGCCCAGACCAATCAGGAGGTCGAACTTCTTGTCCCTGACGTAGGCAGCGCAGGCGTTGATCGTATCGACACTCGGGTCAGGTTCAACAGCGCTGAAAATATCGACGTCATGGTCCTTGAGCAAAGACTTGACCAGCACCGGAATAGGGGTGGCGACCAGACCGGAATCGGTTACGATCAAGATCTTCCTGGCCTTGAAGCGAGCCAATTCTTCCGGGAGCTGCGCAATCGCGCCGCACCCCTGGACAATGCGATTGATGCTGGTGAATACGCTGATTGCCGCCATCGCATTTGCTCCTGTTAAAGTCATGAACTCCTGTCTCGCCTAGGCGTCGGATTTCTCCGGCGCGAATCCTGCGTAATAAAGCATGACGGCCGCATCGTCGCGGCGACCGTTGCCCGCACCACTGGAGCCGAGGAAACTTTGCAATGCGGTGGCCGCGAGCGGCACCGGAAAATGCATTTCGCGCGCCACGTCGACGACAATGCCGAGGTCCTTGACGAAGATATCGACTGCACTGGTCGGCGCATCGAAGCTTTTCGCGACCATGCGCGGACCGCGGTCGTTCATCATCCACGAACCGGCGGCGCTGTAGTTGACGACGTCCCAAACCGCCTGTAAATCGAGACCGGCGCGCTCAGCCATGGCCATCGCTTCACCGGCCGCGGCCAGGTGCACGCCGCACAAGAGCTGGTTGATCGTCTTGACCATCGCGCCCTGCCCAGGCTTGCTGCCGACGACCATCAGACGCTGACCGATCGTTTCGTAGATCGGGCGGCAATCGTCGATCGCTGCAGTCTCGCCAGCCGCCATGATGGTCAGAGCGCCGCGTGCAGCTCCAGCCGTGCCGCCACTTACCGGCGAATCGAT
>CAIVZW010000393.1 GCA_903910495.1 uncultured beta proteobacterium | reverse complement strand
GCGCCAGCAGCGCCAGCAGCCAGCGGGAAGGAAGACGGGCGTTTTGTCGCCATAGCCCGCTGCGCCATAGCAGCACGCTGGCGGTGAGCAGTGACAGCCAGAGTGGAAGGTGGCTGCCGTGCGGTGCCACCGTTGCTATGGCCACGGCGAGCAGCCAGGGAATTTCAGCTTTATCGAGGCTGACCGGAGCGACGGGCCAGGAGGTCTGATTACGCATAGAGGGCCAGGGCCTCAAGGCAGGCGTCGCGATGCGCGGTGCCCAGTGCCGGCTCAATGTCGCAGGTGGGCAGACGCAGGCCGTAACGGATTTGTTGTTGTTCCGCGCAGAGAACCCAGCCGGTCAGAATCGACAGGCGAGTCTCAACATCGTTTTCTGCCGAAGTCGATGCCCAGTCAAGCATCAGTTGTTCAGCCGATCCGCCAGCGAACTGCTTGACCAGCAAGGGGCGGTGGTCGATGTCGCGCGCCACGGCCTTCCAGGCAATGTGCCGCGGCGAATCGTTCGGCTGGCGCAGGCGCAGTCCGGTGAAATCTTCATCGCCGCTGTCGCCGCGCCGATGTCCGGTGTGCGCTACGGCAGACGGTGGCGGTAGCGGCGATTCGATCGGCTGCGGGTAGACCATACAGGAGAGCCGTGGATGCGGGTAACTCCAGGCGTGAAACAGGCCGAGCGGGTAGCGAGTCGACAGCGTGATGCGACCGGGGTCAAGGCGGCCGCGCATTGGCGCCGGGCAGGGGATGGCGATGATCGCTTGCGCGTTGGCCGGAATATCAAGGCTGACCTTCTCGTGTTGGCCAAAGGCCAGATTGAGCGAACGGCGATCCTGGCGCTGGGTGTTTTCCAGAAGCATGTGGAAGCGGGCGGTTTCCCCGGCAAAAACGGGCTCGGCACGTCCGGGGCTGAGGCGCAGGGCAACCAGGTTGCGGAAGGTATGCACCATCGCCACGATGCCCAGACCGGCGAGCAGGAAAACCAGGGCATGACCGAGACTGAGGTTGTAATTGACGGCACCGATCAGCATCAGGCAAAGCACGGCAGCGAACAGCAGACCAGTCCGCGCCGGGATGATGAAGATACGGCGCTGGGTGAGGACGATCGGCAGGTGTTCGTCAGGCTTGAGGCGGAACAGCCATTGCCGGAACGGCGTGAGGATGGACATCAGGCAATCGGTAGGGTACGGATCAGTTGGGTTATGTCTTCGGGACGGGCATGGCTGGCACTGTTGGCCAGACGCAAACGGTGACAGGCGACGCCGGGCAGAACGGCCTGCACGTCTTCGGGCAGCACCATTGTCCGTCCGTCGATGAAGGCCCAGGCGCGGGCCGCGGCAAGCAGGGCGAGGGCGGCGCGCGGGCTCAGGCCGTGAATGAACTTCGGACTGTGACGCGTTGTCTCTATCAGCGTTTGCAGATAGTCGAGCAGTGCCGGTGAGGCATGGACGGCAGCGGCCTGCTTTTGCAGCGGAGCGAGTTGGTCGGGTGAAAAGCAGGCGGCCAGTTCGGGCAGATGCTCGCGCCGGCCGCCACCTTCGAGCAGCGCCCGTTCTGCGTCGCGATCCGGGTAGCCGAGTTCGATGCGCATCAGGAAGCGATCGAGTTGTGATTCCGGAAGCGGGAAAGTGCCTATCTGGCTGGAAGGATTCTGCGTGGCGATGACAAAGAAAGGTTCGGGCAGCGGGCGGGTTTCGCCTTCGGTGGTGACCTGCCGTTCTTCCATGGCTTCGAGCAGGGCGCTCTGTGTTTTCGGGGTGGTGCGGTTGATCTCGTCGGCCAGCAGGACCTGCGAGAACAGGGCGCCGGGGAGAAACCTGAATTCGCTGCGTTCGCGATCGAAAATCGAAATGCCGATAACATCGGCCGGCAGCATGTCGCTGGTGAACTGGATGCGCGAGAACTGCAGTCCGAGCAGACGGGCCAGGGTATGCGCCAGCGTTGTCTTGCCGACACCGGGCAGGTCTTCGATCAGCAGATGGCCGCGTGCCAGCAGGCAGGTCAGGGCGAGCCGTATCTGCGGCTCCTTGCCGAGGATGATCTGATTGGCGGCGGCAATGATTTCGGCGACGGTGGATTGTTTTCCGGTAGCTTGCATTGTTGTAGTAATCAAGTGATTGGGCTGATAATGAGTCATGAAACAAGCACTATATCCCGTCTCGACGGACGCTAGGGTGTGTTCTCATTTAGCGGGCGGATCACGTTGTTGCCCAATGCGCCCGAGTCAAGGCGCGGGCCGAGGCCAAAGGTTGTTACAATTGCGAGGCGAG
>CAIVZW010000392.1 GCA_903910495.1 uncultured beta proteobacterium | reverse complement strand
TGACCGTCAGGAACTTCTGGACTTCGAAGAACTTGCTGGTCTCGATCACGGAGAAGGGGTTTTCCTGCCCGTCGATGATCTTCTGTTCAAGCGCTGTATAAAGTTCCGAAAAATTCATGGGAACCGCATTGGCGCCGATCGCGCTGAAGGTGTCGACGTAGATCGGCGACTGGATCACGCGCAACTTGAGGCCCGCGATGTCATCTGCCTTGGCTACGGGACGCTTGCTGTTGGTCATCTGACGGAAGCCCAGTTCCCAGAAGATCACGTTGTACAGTCCCTTGGATGGCAACAGGTCGGCGAGTTTCTTACCGAAGGCGCCATCAAGGACCGTGTCGGCTTCCTTGGGATTTCCGAACATGAATGGGAAATCGAAAATGGCGTATTCCTTGACGATCCCCTGCAGGATGCCTGAGTTCATCGACGCGAAATCGATGGTGCCGCCCTGCACCGCTGATAGGACCTGCACGTCACCGCCGAGCGTGCTCGGGAAGACCTTGAGCGTCATCTTGCCGCCGCTCTTCTTGTTGATCAGCTCAGCCCACTTCTCCGAGCCGACAACCACCGGGTGTCCAGGCGCACCATTGATGGCAATCCTGAACGTATGTTCGTTAATCTGCGCTGGAGCGGTCGAGGAAAGCACCAGTCCGCACAGCCCCAGTGATGCACATCCAATCATCTGCTTGATTTTCATGTAGAACTCCTTGTTAAGTCAGCCCCGAATCGGCGAAGCCACCCGTAAACAAACAACTCACAACTACCTGTCGACTACCTGCCACCAAACACTCAATGAACCAGCGCGTGTCCTAGTATCCGCCAAACCACTTGGCGGGAACGATCACCAGCGCCGGGAAGAAAATCATGATCAGCAAGACGATGCTGTGCGAAATCAGGAAGGGGCTGACGCCCTTGACCACCTGCATCATGTTGCTCTTGGTCGCCCCGGCCACCACGTTGAGTACCGTTCCCACCGGTGGGGTGATCAGGCCGATCGAACCGCAGACAATGAAGATCACGCCGAAGTAGATCTCGTTGATTCCGGCCTGCCTGGCCACCGGCAGCAGTACCGGCGTCAGGATCAGGATGATCGGCGACAGATCCATGACGCAGCCGACGGCAAACAGGATGGCCACGATCGCCAGCAGCAGCAGCGTCGGACTGCCCATCAGGGGCTGGAGCAGCGTCACCATCTGGCCCGGCAGGTCGGCAATGGTGATCATCCAGGCGGCGACCAGCGCCGCGGCAACCAGGAACATCACGACGCCGGTGCTGCGCGTGGCCGCCACCAGGACCTCGAAGATCTGCGAGATCTTGAGCTCCTTGTAGATAAAGATGGCCACGAACATGGCGTAGACCGCCGCTACGACCGCCGCCTCGGTCGGGGTAAAGACGCCGAATTTCAGGCCGAAGATGATGATCGCCGGCAGTCCCAGCGCCCAGGCGCCTTCCAGGAGCGCCGCCATGAAAACCTTCGCCGACTGTCTTTCATGCACCTTCACTTCGTCATGGCGCGTGATGTACCACCAGGTGAAGGCCAGGCCCACACCCATGTACAATCCGGGTGCAATGCCGGCGAGGAAGAGCTTGGAGATGGAGACGCCGCCGGCGACTCCGAACAGGATGAAGGGGATGCTCGGCGGGATGATCGGGCCGATGATGCCGCCAGCGGCGACCAGGCCGCAGGCTTGGCCGCGCGAGTGGCCAGCCGCCTGCATCATGGGCACCAGCAGGGTGGCCAGTGCAGCCGCGTCGGCGACTGCCGAACCGGACAGACTGGCGAGCAGGCAGGCGGCAATGATAGTCACGTAGCCAAGCCCGCCCCGGACGTGCCCGACGAGGACCAGGGCTACCTTGACGATGCGTTTGGACAGGCCACCGACATTCATCACTTCCCCGGCCAGCAGGAAGAAGGGCACCGCCATCAGGGTGAACGAGGTCGTTCCGTTGATCAGGTTCTGCGCAATGATCTGCGAGTCGAACATGTCCTGCTGGAACATCAGGGCCACGGCCGACGCCAACAGGGCAAAGGCAATCGGCATGCCGATGATCATGCCGGCGGCGAGCGCCGATAAAAATATTAATATGGTCATATTGTTTGTCTCCTTCAGGCTGTGTTCTTGGTGCCGTCTATCTGTTTGGCTGTTTCGGCGGCTTCGGCGAGGGCTTCCTCGGCTTCCGAACTGATGGTGTGGCTGAGCTTGCCGGTAATGATGGCGATCATGTCGCTGAGCAGAACCAGAATGGCGATGACGCTGAAGACAATGCCGATGCCGTACAGGGCGGCCATCGAGAGCCCCGAAGCCGGCGCCATGTTGCTCCAGTTGATCACGGTCTGTTGCCAGCTACCCTGCAGGAACAGGCCCATGATGGCAATCATCAGCACATGCGCGATGACCAGCAGAACGCGCTGTACGCCCGCCGGAAACTTGGTGAGAACGCCGTCAAAGCCGAGGTGCCCGTGGTCGCGCAGGGCCACCAGCCCGGCCGAATAGGTCATCCAGGTCAGGCCCCAGGAGGACAGCTCATCGGAGACTGAAATTCCCGAGTTGAACGCATAACGCAAGACGACGTTGCCGAAAACCATCACGATCATCCCCGCCAGGCAGAGCGCGGCGAATACCTTTAGCGCGTGAAACAATGTGTCCATAAGCTTTTTCATTGGTACTCCTTGGCTTTGTTGCAGTTGTCCTTACTTGTGCGTCAGCTTCTGTTCATACGCCTTGGCCGATTCCAGGCAGCGGAAGGCATGTTCGGAGTAGCCGAATTCCCTGGCGCGCGCCAGATGCGGCAGTTCGATCGAATAGACCATCTTGGGCAGCCGATTGAGGATGCCGGCGACGTCGATGCCGCCTTCACCCACGTACAGACGTTCCTCGCGCAGGATACGCGTCATCTCCGCGCGATCCGCAGGAATTTCTCCCTGCGCATCGCACAGGTGGGCGAAGTGGAACCACTCTTG
>CAIVZW010000391.1 GCA_903910495.1 uncultured beta proteobacterium | reverse complement strand
GATCTCGGTGAAATTAAAATCGGCGAAGAACCGAAACGGGGTGAGGGCTCCACACAGGGCAAGCCAGCGGTTATTCTCGGCATCCAGAAGCAGCCGCGTGCAAACACACTTACGTTGACCAAGGAACTCGATGCTGTTTTGGATGACATCGCGGCAAAGCTGCCCGAAGGGATGAAAATCGACAGGCGTATCTTCCGGCAGGCGGACTTTATCGAAATCGCCATCCACAATGTGCAGACAGCTCTGCGCGACGGCGGTTTGCTTGTTGTCGCCATCGTATTGCTGTTCCTGGCCAACATCCGGGCCACATTCATCACTCTTACAGCCATTCCGCTTTCGCTGGTTGTGACCATACTGGTGATGAAATCCTTCGGGGCGACCATCAACACAATGACACTGGGTGGCATGGCCATCGCCATTGGGGCGCTGGTGGATGACGCCGTGATCCTTGTCGAAAACGTTTTCCGGAGACTGCGTGTTAACAGCCTGCACCCGGAGGAAAAACGGAAGAAAATGATGCAAGTGATCTTCGATGCCAGCATTGAAATCCAAAAATCCATCGTCTTCGCCACGCTGATCATCGCGTTGGTTTTCCTGCCGATTTTCTTCCTGAGCGGTGTGGAAGGACGCCTTCTCAAGCCGCTGGGGCTCGCTTACATAGTGTCCCTGGGCGCGTCACTGCTGGTGGCGCTCACCGTGTCACCCGTACTCTGCCACCTGCTTCTGCCGAGCAGCCGGGCGGTGCTGGATGGCAAGGAGCCAAAGACCGTGACTTGGTTGAAATCGCACTATGCTAAAATTCTGACACCGGTTCTGGCACATCCGTGGCGAGTGACTGTGCCCGCAGCAGTGGCGTTGCTCTTGGCGTTGGGTTCTACATTCTTTATGGGCCGCTCGTTTCTGCCCGAGTTTAACGAAGGAACGCTGACTCTGAGCGCGGTCACGCTTCCAGGCACGTCTCTGGATCAGTCCAACGAATATGGCAAACTCATTGAGAGCACGCTGCTCTCGCATCCGGAAGTGACCGGAGTGGCGCGACGTCAGGGCCGTGCGGAGTTGGACGAACACGCTCAGGGCGTGGAGTCGTCCGAAATCGATGTGTCATTGAAGATGCAGAAGCGGACGAAAAAGGAGTTTCTTGAGGCGTTGAGGCGTGATTTCTCGCTTATTCCTGGCATGAACATTATCATCGGACAGCCTATTTCGCATCGAATTGACCACATGCTCTCCGGCACACGGGCCAACGTGGCGGTAAAAATCTTCGGCGACAACTTGTATCAGCTCCGCCTGCTTGCCAGCCGCGCACGCAAGGCGATGGAAGCCGTGCCTGGCGTAGTGGACCTGTCGGTGGAACAGCAGACGGACGTACCCATTCTTCGGGCGCACTTTGACCGAAACGCGATCGCACGACATGGTCTGACAGTGCGTGATGTGGCGCAAACAATGGAGGCCGCCGTTAAGGGAGTAACAGTCTCACGAGTTTTGGAGGGCCGCAACTCGTTTGATTTG
>CAIVZW010000390.1 GCA_903910495.1 uncultured beta proteobacterium | reverse complement strand
TTTCGCGGATTGCCATCGAATGGTACCTGCAGCATCCCGCCATGCTCGGCCTGATCGTGCGCATCTCCCGCTTGCCGCGCGATGCACTGGCGGGCAAGGCACAAGCCGTTTTCGACAGCCACTTCAGCGAAGTGTTTGCCGGACTGGACGCTTCGCGACTGGCGTATCCGGTGGATCAAGTGGTCGATCTCATCAAATGGCTACTGGCCAAAACGCGCAAGGATGTGTTACTGGAAATCGACGCCGGACGGTCGTTTGACGAGGTGCGCCAGGTCTATCTGGAAGAATGGGCATTCTTCTGCTCCGTGTTGGGACGGGGTATTTATCGCCCGGGCTGAGGCGAGGTCAGCCCGCGCTCTTTTTTTTGCAGACCGCCGACTGATCAGTCGGCCATTTTTGGGAGGTGTGTCATGTTGGGATTGGGAGATTGGGGAGTCAGCCTGGCTTTCCTGTTGACGTTGGGCTCGACAGCGCTGTGTGCGCTCTACGGCCTCGTAAACTGGAACAAGCCCGGCCTTGAAGAAGAGATCAAGGAGATCGCCGAAGAAGAAGAATGGGAGAAAAAAGAAGTACCGGGGGGGCTGTTATGAACACCACCGTCGTTGTGACCACACTCATTTATCTCGCGATAACGGCAGGGCTCGGTTATCTGGGTTATGTCCAGACCACCAGCGCCAAGGATTATCTGCTGGCCGGACGCAAGGTGCATCCGGTCATCATGGCCGTTTCCTACGGCTCGACCTTCATCTCGACGGCGGCCATCGTCGGCTTTGGCGGTGCGGCGGCGGTCTTTGGCATGGGCATCCTGTGGCTGACCGTGCTCAACATCTTTCTCGGCATCTTCATCGCCTTCATCGTCTTCGGCAAACCCACCCGCCGCATGGGGCACAAGCTTGATGCCCATACCTTCCCCGAGTTCCTGGGCAAGCGTTACGATTCCAGATTCCTGCAGGTGGCCTCCGCCGCGCTGATCTTCATCGGCATGCCGCTTTACGCTGGCGCGGTAATGCTCGGCGGCGTGAGTTTCCTGACCGTCGCCCTCGGCCTGTCGCAGAGCATGGCGCTATTGACGATCGTCATCATTGTCGGTTTCTACGTGATGATGGGCGGCATGAAAGGGGTGATGTATACCGACGCCTTCCAGGGCGCGATCATGGTCGTCGGCATGGCCCTTCTGCTGTGGTATGCCTACAGTGGGCTGGGTGGGGTGGTGTCGGCGCATGAGCAGTTGACGGCCATTGCCGACAAGGTGCCGGCAACCCTGACGGCCAGAGGGCACCGCGGCTGGACGGCGATGCCCGTGCTCTTTTCGCCACTGTGGTGGACGCTGATCTCGACCGTCGTGATGGGTGTCGGCATCGGCGTACTCGCCCAGCCGCAACTTGTCGTCCGCTTCATGACCGTGAAGAGCGATCGCGAGTTGAACCGCGGCGTCGTCATCGGCGGCGTGTTCATCATGCTGATGACCGGCGTTGCTTTCGTTGTCGGCGCGCTGTCCAACGTGTTTTTCATCAACGCCACCGGCAAGATTGCCATCGCTGCGGCCGGTTCGCCGGACAACGTCATCCCGCTGTTCATCAAGAACAACATGCCCGAGTGGTACACGGCAGTGTTCATGATCACCCTGCTCGCGGCGGCGATGTCGACGCTGAGCTCGCAGTTTCACACCATGGGCTCGGCCATCGGCCACGACATCATGGAAAAAGGCATGGGCATGAAGGCGGCGAAGCCGGTTCGCGTCATGCGCGTGGCGATGCTGGCGGCCATCCTGATTAGTACGCTGACGGCCTACTTCCTGCCGAGCTTCTTCAAGGACGG
>CAIVZW010000389.1 GCA_903910495.1 uncultured beta proteobacterium | reverse complement strand
CACCTAAGCGCACTCCGCTACGCTTAGGTGGAGGTGGCGGGAATCGAACCCGCGTCCAGAACGCCTCCAGATTGCCGGAATTACAACCATGATCAGATTATGGGGCCGGAAGGTCGGATTTTCAAGGACTTCAGCGAGTCTTTCCTGGACGCTTCCTGCATTTCACCGTCGAGGTAGTACCAGCGCCCGTTTTCACGCAGGAAACGGCTGTTTTCATGCAGCCGGTGAGCGCGGCCGGCAATCCTGTAACGCGCCACGAACTCGACGCTGGCGCTGTCGCTTCCACTGGCTTCGTGTTTGATGATCTCCAGCCCGAGCCAGCGCGTGTCCTTGTCGCTGGCCAGATCAAGCGCGAGCGGACGTGTTCTGACGTGCCAGGTGGCCAGCAGATACGGCTCAAGTCGCAGGACGTAGGCGCTGTAGCGCGAACGCATCAGGGCTTCGGCCGTCGGTGCCGCGCGGCCCGCGTGGTACGGCCCGCAGCAGGCTTCATAGCTGTGCGCGGAAGCGCAGGGGCAGGGCGCCTTGGCCGGGCTGTCGGGCTTAACGGGCATGGATGAGGAACCACCCCACATTTTGAAAGACGAAGGTTTGCCCGTTTCCCTCACCCCCGACCCCTCTGATGGGACAACTAGCCATTCGACTAGGCCACCAAGAACGGTTGCCAAGTCGCTGGTTATCCCAGAGGGCGAGGGGAGATTCGAGAGTCGCGCGTGCGACTTTCACGCTAATGCTTCATGCCTCCATGTTCCATGCCCTTGTCGGCGGGCATGGTGGTCTGCAGTTTGCGTACCGGAGCATTGATCTGCTTTTTGCTGCCGTCATCGAAGCTGAGTGTGATCGGAACCGTGTCGCCTTCCTTGAGGGCTTGCGTCATGCCGATCAGCATGACGTGGTAGCTGCCGGGCTTGAGTTCGGCCTGCGCGCTGGCCTTGATGTCAATGCTCTGGACTTGACGCATTTTCATCACGCCGTTTTCATTGATGTGATTGTGCAATTCGACGGCTTTGGCGACCGGGCTTTCGGCCTTGACCAGTTTGCGATCGGTCTTGCCGGAATTCCTGATGACCATGAAGGCCCCGGTCGCCGGTGCATTGGGGGGAGCCAGCCGGACGTAAGGCTCGTCAATCATCAGCTCGGCGTCGGCGGAAAATGATGCGCAGGGCAGGGCGGCAAGCAGCAGCAAGGCAAGGCGGATAAGCGGGCGGGTCATGGAATCTCCTTGGTTAAGGCAGGGTTATGGAATGAAGATCAGTTGTTTTTTCCCGTGTTCAGCAGCGCCCTGATTCTATCGACGATCTGCTGGGGCGGCGTTCCGTGCGGCAAGCTGGCGGCCAGCTTGCCATCGGGGGCGACGACATAGGTAAACGCCGAGTGATCGACGGAGTACAGACCGTCGGCATTGGGTTTCTGTTTCATGTAACGGGCGCCATACTGTCGGGCGACCTGGGCGAGTTGCTCCGGTGTGCCGGTGATGCCGGTGATGACGGGGTGGAAATAGGGCGCATAAATTTTCAGGACATCCATCGTGTCGCGCTCGGGATCGACCGAGATCATGAATCCCCTGACCTTCTCCAGTTCGCCCGGCGTCAGTGCAGACAGGGCCTGCGCCATAACGGCCAGCGAGGTCGGGCAGACGTCGGGGCAGAAAGTGTAGCCGAAATAGAGGAGGACGACCTTGCCGCGATAGTCGGTGAGAGAAACAGCGCCCGTCGGACTTTGCAGAATGAAGTCGCCGCCGGTGGGCGTTTCCGCGATTGGCAACTGGACATGAGGCTGTCCTTGCACTTTGGCTTGCTGCGCTACCGGTTCCCAGAAGAAGGCCAGCCAGAGCAGAATAATAAAGAGGCTGACGATCAGCGTAATCCACAGAGTTTTGTTTTTCATCCTGTTTCTCCCTGTATTCATCGCCCGGCGATTTCGAAACGGAAGGGAACGGCGATTCGCCGCTTGTCTGTCGTGACCAGAACCGTGGCTGTCCATTCCATCGTTCCGCTGACGCATACCGGCAGGATGGTTTGCCCGGCAAATCGGCCATTGCTGGCGGTGAGTACAGGCCGGTTGTATCCCATTTTCATTTCGCTGCCGTCGAAGTCTATCTCCATTTTATCTGCTTTGAAACCGGTGATCGAAACGTTCAATTGCAGGGGCTGCAGTGGCCGGATCGGGCGGGGTTCAATCGAGAGTTCAAGCCGGCCGCCATTCGGGAGCGTTGTTGTACATGCCTGAAGTCCAAGGTTGCAGGGTGACCCGGGCAGTGTGATATCGGCATTCGGGCGCAGCATGGGCGATAACTTGTAGCCAATGACACCGATGATGGCAGCGATCAGCAGGATTGCGCTATTGAGCAAGGTGTTTCTGGTCATGGCCTGGTGCTTGTCAGATAATAAGCTCGCCGGTTATCGGTAATGGACGATGCGCCATACTGTGCACTAGTTCCTTGTTTTGCTGTTCCCCTGAGCATAGAGTATCTGATCGGGTCTGTGTGTTGAATGTGGGCAGTGGCGAATAATGGTGAGCAGCGATAAGCAATCTGCGGCAACTGACGCTGTGTCTCTCTGTGCCAGATGTCAGCACAGTGTCGAGGTCAGGGGAATGCAGCAGCTTGTTTG
>CAIVZW010000388.1 GCA_903910495.1 uncultured beta proteobacterium | reverse complement strand
TCCTGCCCTTCTACAGTGCGCTGTTTGCCGTGATGGCCGTGGTCACCTACTTCCCCTGGTTCTCCCTGTGGATCCCGACACTGCTCAAGGGTGCTCCGGTTTATTGAACCAGGATAGACAGCACACTCGCAACGCAGCCTTGTCCAGTAATTTTTTGCAGAAAGTCGTCAAAAAACTGATAGATACATAAACAGAGGTCAGCATAGACCTTATCCCCCTACTCTCTAAACGCCCTCTTGAGAGCTCAATCCCCGCCACCAACAAGTGCGGGGATTTTTTAATCAATGGCGCACCACAGTCTTGCCTGACTTGTGATCTCGTTTGTACGAATTTCTGCCAAGGCACGAGCGTCGGCAAGCAGCAGAATCAGTTATGCATTTCGTTCGGAATCTGCCCGGTTATTCTTCGGCACACTTTGTTGTTGCAGTTCCAGCCATTCGCTATCAGTTACTATCATGGCGCCTTCGATGGGCGCCATGATAGTAACGATGATTACGTTACACTTTATTAATGGGCAACCTCGGCAGGCGCAATCACCGGGACAACTTCTGGTAGGCCATGTCGTGCCGCATACTGGCGTAAGTCGTTTACGTGGACGACGGCTTCGCAAAGTGCAGCGCCAACAGGATAGTGGTGTGGGGCCAGGGTCAGTGGATCTTTAACGCGCAGGTCACCGAGTTCCACGGCGCGCGACAGCTTCTCGCTAATCTTGCTGTGGGTAACGGCGTAATCCGAACGAATGCCGTCGGAGTCCGGTTGCGCGCACATTGCGTTGGTGAAGAGGTGGGTTATAACGTCAAATTTGATATAAACCGTCCGGGACGGCAAGGCGATCGTATCCATATTTCTCTCCATCAAAACTTGTCCATCTCGGGCGACCCCACCAGGCTACTGAAGGCGCCCCAGATTTGTACCATTGCGGCCGGGATATTCCCGGCCGCAATTTGAAGCAGCGGAGGTGGTTTAGACGATACCCTGAGCGATCATGGCTTCTGCCAGCTTGACGAAGCCCGCGATGTTGGCGCCATGCAGATAGCTGACCGTGCCATCCGAACGACGGCCGTGCAACAGGCACTCCTCATGAATCTTGTGCATGATGGCATGCAGCCGGGAATCGACTTCTTCACGCGTCCATGACAATCGCATTGCGTTCTGGCTCATTTCCAGGCCGGATGTGGCGACACCTCCGGCATTGCTGGCCTTGCCCGGAGCGAAAAGCACATTGTTGTTTTCGAACAGTTTGGTGGCCTCGATCGTACTCGGCATGTTGGCGCCTTCGCAGACGGCGATAACGCCATTCTTGATCAGGGTGGCCGCATCGCAATCGTCGATTTCGTTCTGAGTAGCACAGGGAAGAGCGAGATCGACCGGAACTGCCCACGGACGGATGCCCGGGTGGTATTCGGCGCCAATTCTCTTGGCATACTCGCTGATGCGGCCGTATTCGACATTTTTGATGTGCATCATTTGTGCCAGTTTCTCGGTAGTGAAACCCTTTTCATCAATGACCGTACCATTCGAATCAGAGACCGTGATGACCTTGGCGCCAAGCGATATCGCCTTCTCGATGGCGTACTGTGCGACGTTGCCGGAACCGGAGACGGAAATGCGCAGGCCGTCAAAGCCGCGACCCCGCTGCAGGAGCATTTCCTGGGCGAAATAGACAGCGCCGTAACCGGTCGCTTCCGGCCGGATCAACGAACCG
>CAIVZW010000387.1 GCA_903910495.1 uncultured beta proteobacterium | reverse complement strand
TGGCTTTTGCAGCGATTCGGCTTCCCGGTGCTTCAGCCCCGTTCCCGGCGGCTGAAAACTGGGAATCAGGTGCTTCTTGCCATTACCGATCAGGTCGGCGCGCCCCATCTGCCGCAGCGCGTCGCGCAGCAGGGGCCAGTTCGGCATCGTGATAGCGCAGAAAGGCCTTGTGCAGCTTGCGTTGCCGGCTGCCACGCACGGTCTCGACCGGCGCTGAACCGCGCGTGATCCTGTGCAGCGGATTGTGCTGTGTGTGGTACATCGCCGCGGCAATGGCCATCGGTGTCGGCAGGAAGGTCTGCTCCTGATCGAGGCGGAAATTGTTTTAATTGAGCCACAGTGCAAGGTTAAGCACACCCAGATCGGTAATTCCTGAATGCGTAGCGATGTAGTAAGGGGGCAGGTATTGCTCCTTACCGGTTTCTTTTGAGAATCTTTCAAACATGGCCTTAAAGGCGTCATAGCCTCTGCAGAAATAGCAAAGCCTCCGTAACCGGAGGCTTTCATGAAGCGCAAACCTATTCTTTCCAGCGAAAAACCGCCGGAAAATCAGTAGGTATCGAAGATCCGACGGATTTCCTTCGTATTGCTGGTCTTGGTCAGCCCAACCATGAGTAGGATACGAGCCTTCGGCGGATTGAGTGTATCCCCAGCAACTGTTCCGTATTTGTCGTCATCGAACTCCATGTTATGGGCTATGATGCCCAGCGAAGTCCGTGGCGAACGAACGACGGCAACGCCCGCTTTAACGGCATCGACGACACCGGGTTCCATAAACTTGCTGATTGCCGCAGAACCTGAACCGGCATGCACAATGCCCTTGGCGCCATCTTTTACCAACGCATCCAACGCCACGCGATTGTCGTTCTCGTAACCATAAACGATATCTACGCGAGGCAAAACTGTAACGTTCGAAATGTCGAACTCGGTCTGTTCGGTATGCTTTCGAGCAGCCGTCTTATAGAAGCGAACCTTGTCATCGACAACATAGCCAAGATAACCGAAGATTGGGGCCTTGAACGTGTCGACAGTCATCGTATCTGTCTTGACCAGATCCCTCGCTCCGATAATCTGGTCGTTCATCACCACCATGACTCCACGGCCCTTGGCTTCCTTGCTGCCGGCTGTCACTACTGCGCGGAAAAGATTCATCGGGCCATCGGCACTCATTGAGTTACCCGCACGCATTGCACCGACCATAACCACGGGCTTGCTGTTCTTGACCACCAAATTCAGGAAATATGAGGTTTCTTCCAGTGTGTTGGTGCCATGGGTTATAACGATGCCATCCACATCGTTCTGCGCAAGAAGCGCGTTAACCCGCTTGGCAAGCTTGAGCATAATCTCATTGCTCATATCCTGGCTTGCGACCTGCGAAACTTGCTCGCCTGTGACGTTGGCAACCTTGGTGAGTTCTGGAACGTTCAGTAGGAGCTTGTCAACTGGAGTCACCGCCGCTTGGTACCCGGCGTACTGAGTACTCGAAACTCCCGCACCAGCGATTGTGCCCCCCGTTGCAAGAATCTTTACATTGGGTAGTCCCGCGGCAAGCGCAAATTGCGCCCCACAGAACATGATGAAGAAAGTTCCAACCCGACGGATCACTCTATTAATGCTTTTTGATTGCGTTGCCATAATAAACCTCCCGAGAATGGGATATTCACCTTCCTGATTCCTATCGCCTTTTAGATGACAGTATTGAACCGTTGAACACCCCTTAAATTTGACGATTTTCACCGACTGCCTGATTGCAGCGGTAATGATTCTGGAATCACGGCAGGACAAGGTCAATTTCTCAAACCGGGCCTTTTTGGCTCTAATTGATGCTAATATAGGCTCAACTAGAATCAACATAACGTCCACAATGCCTTACTCTCACTTCTCTGCAAACCTACGGTTGCTCAGCAGCTATATGACTTCGATCTCTGAACTGGCGAGACGGCTGGGTATCAACCGGAGCCAGATAAACAAATACCTAGCTGGTACCTCATGCCCTCGACCAGCATTGCTTCGCCGGATTTGTGACCATTTCGGCGTCGAAGTGTACGAAATCCTGATGCCTCCCTCCGATTTCTCCGAACTGATCCGGGTACGCGGCGTCCCACGCAATCCGATCACGCACCGCCTTGACCAGCATGTCGAAAGACTGTTACGCAGCAGTGATTCGCGACTTCTTGGACTGCACGGCACCTATTTCGAGTACTACGCATCAATGTCAACCCCAACGCGGATACTCTGTACGCTAATGGCATTCGAAGCACAGGATGGTGTTCTCTATTACAGGCGGCTCGAACGCGTCGGCAACCCTGAGGGCGTATGCAAGAAACATTACCGATATGAAGGGATCGCCTTGATGCTTGGCGACAGGATCTTTCTGACGGACCACGAATGCGACCTTAGCGTCGAGCTAACCCAAACCGTCCTTTACCCGGATTACGCGAAGCAGACGACGCGGATGCAAGGAGTGAAGCTCGGTGTCTCCGCAAACCGCCAGCGTTTTCCGTGTGCAGCACGCGTGTATATCGAGCGTACCCCGGCACGCTCATCTGTGCTTGCCAACCTGCGCCGATGCGGCCTTTACTTACCCGATTCGCCGGCAATCCCACCCCATGTCCGGGCGGCGGTAGACAACGGCGACTCCGGCCCCGATCTGTTTCTCGCGCGAGGCAGTGAATAGGAAAATGCGCAACAAGACAACCCTGTGATATCTCACCTGTCCGCCATGGATAACCCAACGATGGCCATTGCACAATTGTCGATGGTACTGACACTCGTTCTGATGCTTTCAGGACGCGCGCCTCTCTATCTGACGGCCATCGCAGGAGCCACCCTGACTGCTCTCATCGCGGGCTTTCCACTGGCCGGGAAGGCGGATATCACCCTCAGCAAGATGATCAACGCCGGGTTGCATCCGGTTATCGCAGACATGGCTGGCATACTACTGTTCATCGGCGTCATGGAAGCATCCGGCCTGCTTGACGTGATAATCAGGGACATTGTCCGGGTTGGTAGGCGGTTTGGCGGCGGCCCCGGCGTAGCAATCGCCGGCGGGATCGCCGCCGGATGCATCGGTTCACTGACCGGTTTCACCCAGCCGGCAATAGTTGCAGTGGCAACAGGCAATGCTGCCGTAAGGCTCGGAGTAGATCCGAGCAAGGTTGCAGCCGTACACGGCCACGCAGGACACCTCGGCAATCTCGCGGGATTTACACATCCCACTCAGATCGCGATTATTGCGGCAATCGGCGTCGAACTCGGGATATTCAACATCTATGGAGCCGCAGTTGCACTAAGCGTATTCGCAACAAGTTTTTTCCGGCTCACACTGGACAAAAAAACCTCGGGCGATCAGTCGACTTTGAGAAAACGCTCGATCTTCTCGCCGAGTTCGAAAAACGGGACTATGTTGCCGGATCGCTGGCAGCCTTCGCACCGTTTCTTGCACTCATCGCCGGCTTTTTTCTGGGCCTCCCCATTTTTCTTGTCGGAGTCATGGCCGCTATTCTGGCGATGGTCATTGCAGGAAGGGATCCAAAACGGGCTGAAGCCGATATGATCGCTGGTGCCGCTCGGATTGCCACACCACTTCTGGCGACGATAAGCTTCCTGTTCCTTTCGACAGTGATCCGCAATATTGGACTGGCGCATACGGTCTCCGAAACTGTTCGCCCGATCCTGAGTCTCGCTCCGGTACAGGCGATGCTGCTGGTCGCCTCGCTTGCTGCGCTCATGACCCAGTCCTACAGCGCATCGGCGACGATCATCATTCCTTTCCTGCAGATCGTGCTTGATACCGGTGCCGACCCAATGGCAGCCGGACTCGCCGCAGCCTCTGGCGGAGCGCTGATGCAGTACTTTCTTGCCGGCGGGCCAGTAGCAGCACTGGCCACGGTCATCCCGGTCATCCCCGGTTCCACTCTCCGAACCGCAAACCGCTTTCAGCGCCTCTCGATATTAGTCGGCTTAGCAGTTGCCCTAGCGCTGACAACGATACTGAGTCTTTGATATCCGATACTGGCGTGGCACCCGATCCATGCAGGGTGTAATCACCCCGGTTAGCGTTTCCCATTCCGCAGGATCTGTTTCCTCACCCCAGATCTCGGCACGCTCGCTATGTTCCAGGCAGATTCGTCACGACGCCGTACCGACGTTCCCGCCGGCTGAAAGCTGGGAATCAGTTGCTTCTTGCTATTACCGATCAGGTCGGCGCGCCCCATCTGCCGCAGCGCGTCGCGCAGCAGGGGCCAGTTTTCGGCATCGTGATAGCGCAGAAAGGCCTTGTGCAGCTTGCGTTGCCGGCTGCCGCGCACGGTCTCGACCGGCGCTGAACCGCGCGTGATCCTGTGCAGCGGATTGTGCTGCGTATGATACATC
>CAIVZW010000386.1 GCA_903910495.1 uncultured beta proteobacterium | reverse complement strand
GCTTCGGCAAGCTGGTACGCCACTGAGGGCCAGTTGCGTTGCGCATCGCGCAATGAAAGCATGGGCAGGGTGGCGCGTGAGAGTAGCTCAAGCATGAACGAGGTCTCGCGCCAGCGGCATCGGTTGCGCTTCTTCATTCGATCGGCGATAGCCCCAGGGGGAAATTCGCTCGGTGGTTTCGAGCAGCGCATCCAATATGAAGGCGACGAGCAGTTTTCCTTGCAGCCACGCACGCGCCGCTCGCTCATCGGTCTTTTTAAGGTGTCCCAACTGAACCAGGGACTTGAGTCGTTTAAAGGCCAACTCAATTTGCCAGCGTCCGCGATACAGTTCCATCACCGCCTGCGCGGCAATGGTGTCAGGCAATGTGGTAAATGCAAATACGTAGCCAGCGGCCTCCAAGGTTTCCGGGCGGACCTGCGATCCGCTGCGCTGACTCTCTCGCTGCACGCGCCGCCGCCCTTTTTGTGCAGCAACTTCACTTTTTCTGATTGCACACAGTCGCCCCGCGATCAACTGCTTTTTGTCCCCCTGAACGAAGGCAGGCCAATCGCCGCACTCACCAACACGCAACGTTCGCAGCGCAACCAGCGGATCCGTTCGGACGCCTGTCGCATCCAGCAAGGGCAAGGTGACCAGGTTCGTGCGAATAATCACATCACCCCCATGTGCAATCACATGCGCAATGCCGGCGCGGTGCGCGTAACCGCGATCACCAATAAGAATGTCGCCTTTTCTTACCGTGAAGCGCTTAAGCGTCTCACCCTCGTTCGATGGGGTAATGATGACCTCATCACAATTCAGCGCGGGCAGCCCTATCGCATAGTGCAACCGCCATTGCGATCCGGTATCGCCAGGTTCGCTGACCACCGTCCCATCAACCAATCGAATTCGGCGACCTTCCCACAGGGCCGCGGCAACAGGAAATTCAGGCAGCCACTTGGCGCGCAGGCCTTCCGAGAGCCAGGTAAACCAATCGCCGCAACTTCGCAATCGCTTCAGAATGGCGACGTCACTCAACGTTGCCAAGCCCCCTTGCTTGGCGCGCACGGCCGTTTCACGCAAGCCACAGCCCTGCGCCAAATGTATCAGCATGACGCGCAGCAGCGTGGCTGCATCAGGAATAGCTCGACCACGTCGGAACGCACCCAACTCACGGGCCTTGCTTTCCCAGCCTTGCGGCAACACGCTTTGCACAACCAACCAGTCTTCGTCCAGCCGCTCGTCTGCGCTCAACTCTATCGTCAGCTCGGTCATCAAATCGCTCCCACTTCGAAGTTATTCAAAGTATCGGCGTTTTTATCAAAATATTCAATATTAAGTTAGCGCTTATGGGCGAAAGCCGGAATCCAGGTTTTTGGTGCACATACTGGGTCCCGGATTTCGCCGGGACGAAACTTACTTTGGATAAATTGGCCATATGGAGCCATATCGGCATGACAAAAACATTCATGCAATTGACATGTCCTGGCCACCTCCTGCACCGGTTTTCTGCTCGCCGGTGCGCGCCACTCACCTTGCATGGAGTCATCTAATGCGCGATTTCTCTCTGAATCACGAAGCCCTTTCGCTCAATACCGCGACCGTCAGGAAGCAGTGGTCGCTGGACCGCATCATTGAGGAGTGTGCGCGGCGGGACATCCGGGCGATCAGCCCGTGGCGTGACCAGGTGGCCCTGGTCGGGATCGACCGTATTGCGCGTCAGTTGCGTGAAACCGGGATCAAGCTCTCCGGATATTGCCGCGGAGGATTCTTTCCCGCGGCCGACAAGCCCGGCTTGCAAGCGGCGCTTGACGACAACCGGCGGGCCATTGACGAAGCCAAACTGCTCAACGCTCCCTGTCTGGTGCTGGTCGTCGGTTCATTGCCCGGCGCGCTGACCGGACCCCCGGCCTATCGCGATATCTCTCGCGCACGCAGCGAGGTCCGTGACGGCATCGCGGCCTCGCTGGAGTATGCAAATCAGGTGGGCATGCCGCTGGCGATCGAACCGCTGCATCCGATGCAGGCGGCAGAACGTGCCTGTATCAATACACTGGAGCAGGCGCTCGACCTGTGCGACGAACTCGACCCGGGTCGCAGCGGCGCGCTCGGCGTTGCCGTCGACCTCTATCACGTCTGGTGGGACCCCAAGCTCGCGGCACAAATCCTCCGTGCCAGTGCTGATCGCCTGCTGGGATATCATGTCTGCGACTGGCTCTCGCCCACCCGCGATCTTCTCAACGACCGCGGCATGATGGGTGACGGCATCATCGAACTGAAGAAATGCCGGCGCTGGATGGAAGAGGCCGGGTATTCCGGTTTTTCGGAAGTCGAGATCTTTTCCGACACCTGGTGGCAGAAGCCGGGTGAAGACGTTCTGGATACCTGTATTGAACGGCACATGAGCGTTGTTTAGAGCGCCCGGTGAGGCACATTGTCCGCAACAGTCCAACGAAAGGGAAAAATTCATGACTGAAAACAGGGTAGCCATCGTAACCGGGGCCTCGCGCGGCATCGGCAACGCCATTGCCGCAAAGCTCGCCGGCGAAGGCTATGCGATTGTTGCCGTCGGCACGTCTGCGCTGGAAAAAGTGTCGGCCAATCTGCAGAAAATTCAGCAATCGGGTACCCGCTTTGCCTACGTACAGGCCGACGTATCAACCGATGCCGGCAGACAAAGCATCGTGAACTGCGCCATGGAGCAATTCGGAAGAATCGACGTTCTGGTCAATAACGCGGGTGTCGCGCCAAAGGTCAGAATGGATATTCTCGAAACGACCGAAGAGAGCATGGACCGGGTTCTCGGCATCAACCTCAAGTCGACCTTCTTTCTCTCGCAGGCGGTAGCGAACATCATGCGCAGGGAAGTTGCCGAGATTCCCGGAATCACCCCGAAGATTGTCAATATCTCGTCGATTTCCGCCTACACCTCCTCCACCATGCGCGCCGAATACTGCATCTCGAAAGCCGCCATCAGCATGGTCACGCTGCTGTTTGCCGATCGCCTGGCCGATGAAGGAATCAACGTCTACGAAATCCGGCCCGGCGTGATCAATACCGACATGACCTCGGTGGTCAAGGAAAAATATGACGCATTGATCAGCAGCGGCCTGACCCCGATCAAGCGCTGGGGACAGCCGGAAGATGTGGCCAATGCCGTTTCCGTCGTTTGTTCCGGCATGCTCAATTTCTCGACCGGCGAAGTGATCAATGTCGATGGCGGATTCCACATCCGGCGGCTTTGAGATCGTGGCGACAGCCAGCGGCTTGTTCTGAATACCTGCTTTCATGAACCTAAAGATCGCAGTAGTAAGATTACGAACCCTTCGACACGCCCGCTGTGCGGGCTGCTCAGGGCGAACGGTTATTTCACCCTCCGGTTGATAGTTCAAAAACCCGTTCGTGGTGAGCCTGTCGAACCATGAGCGGGTTTTTACCTGTCCAACTTAGTTTGTTAGCACGAATGGAGCGATCATGAGCATTGAAATTCCGCAACACATCCTTGACGAACTCACTGACGTTCGGCTGCCGCGCGATGTCATTTCACCGGTGGCGAGCGGAACGCATGACTTCAACGGGGTGAAGCTGCCCGTCTATCGTTACCCGGCCGTTGTCCTGGGCAGCGGTGCCGCAGGGCTGCGCGCTGCGGTTGAACTCAAGCGCCGCGGTGTTGATGTGCTGGTGGTCACACGCAAGTTGTTCTGGGGCACCTCGGCGTTCTCCGGATCCGACAAGCAGACGCTGCATACCGCCTGTACCAAACACCGCGGTGACGATTTCACCAAAATGGCACAGGCACTGGGCGCCGGCGGCGCGATGGATGCCGACGTAGCCTATGTTGAGGCCGTGGGTTCCATCGATGCCTTCTCGGGACTGAAGTTTCTCGGCTTGCCCCTGCCCCAGGACCGCTACGGTGCCGTGTTGCGCTACCAGACCGACCACGACGAATTCGGCAGAGCGACGAGTTGCGGGCCACGCACCTCGCGGCTGATGGTCAAAGTCCTCGTTGAAGAAGCCATTCGCCTGGGTATCCCTTTTCTCGATCACTCCACGGCCATGTCCTTGCTCAAAACCGGTTCGGGCGACGAAGAAAAGGCCGCCGGCCTGCTGATGCTGAACCGGACCAACCACGATAACCCCTACGGCTTAAGCCTGGTGCTGAGTCCGCATGTGATTCTGGCCAGCGGCGGGCCTGGCGAGTTGTACCGGGACAGCGTCTACCCGAAGAACTGTTTTGGCTCGCTCGGACTGGCGCTTGAAGCCGGACTGCAATTGACCAACCTGACCGAACACCAGTTTGGCATCGGCACGCGGCGCACGGAATTCCCCTGGAATCTGTCGGGCACCTACGTGCAGGTGATGCCCTATGTCTATTCGACCGACGAAGCCGGACAGGAGTATAACTTTCTCGCCGACTATTACCGGACGACGCAGGAACTGGTCTCCAATGTCTTCCGCAAGGGCTATCAGTGGCCGTTTCACGCTTCACGCACCCTTGACTACGGGTCCAGCCTGGTCGATCTGGCGATTTTCAGCGAAACGCGCAAAGGCCGGACGGTGTGGCTGGATTTCAAGCGCAATCCGCAAGCCGTACCCGGTGATCTTCCGTTCAGCCTGGAGCGGCTCGATAGCGACGTCCGGGCCTATCTTGAGAACAACAACGCGCTGCTGGACACGCCGATCGAACGCCTGCAGCGCATGAATCCGCTGGCCATCGAGCTGTACAAGCAGTACCGGCGCGACATTACGCGCGATCCGCTGCCGTTCAATGTTAACCATCAGCACATGAATGGCGGAATCGAAGTCGACATCCACGCCCGCAGCAGCCTGGCGGGCTGTTACGCCGTAGGCGAAATCGCCGGCACGCACGGCGTGACACGACCCGGTGGCGCGGCGCTGAACGCCGGACAGGTCTTCGGTCAGCGCTGTGCAGCGCATATTCATGAACAGCTCAAGCGCCTGCCGGCCTTGCCGGAAACACCTGATACATTCGACAGCGCGCTGCTGCATTCGCTCACGTGGCTGGAGCGCAATGTCGGCAACGACGGAGGAATTGCGCTGGAGGCGCTGGCGGGTGAAGTTCAGGCGCGCATGAGTGATTGTGCCGGTTTCATTTGCCATGTTGATGATGTCGCGCCCGCGCTGACGGCGGCACGCCAATTGAATCGACGGATCGCCGACGAAGGCGTCAACATCGCCGAGCCAAGGCATCTCTCCGAGGGTGTGCTGCGCGTTCAAACCGCACTCTTGTCCGAAGCGGTGTTATGCGCGCTCGATCATTACATCCGCCAGGGCGGTGGCAGTCGCGGTGCGCGCATGCTGTGCGCAAAAGAGGGAACACGCGCCCCGGACTCGCGCCTGGGCTCACTGGACGACTATCGTTTCCTGGCCGAAAAGGAAACGCATCGGCAGGAAAAGATCCTTCTGCGCTACACGCCTGCAGGCGGAATGCAGATATCGGAACGGCCCCTGAGACCGATCGAGGATACGGGAAAGATTTATTTCGAGAAGAACTGGGGGGCTTACCTTACCGGGGAAATATACCGCTAGGGCAAGCCGGGGAAGAACTCACTGCGGTTCGAAATTCACATCGTAGGGATACGATTTATTCATCACGCGTGATTCGTGCAGGGCCTTCTGTTCCGACAGGTCGACCTTCCTGTCCCACAGCAGGGCACGGCCTGTGAGCTGATCCTCAGCCCATTCCGGGTGTTTGGCCATCATTTCACGCATGAATATCGTGTGTTCCGATTCGTACAACGCCATTCGATTCTCTCCCGGAATAGGTGCCCAACAAAGGTGAAAGCCACAGGCTAAGGATTATACGCCGGCTCGATCAGTGGTAGGCAATCGGCCGTGCCGCACCGATGCAGTACTCGTCGAGCAGGGAGTCAATCGACTCCTGGTCACGATCGGCGTAAGGAATGCTGTCGATCGCCTCACGCAAACCAAGCGCTACCGAACCTTGCACAAATAGACTGCGGCTGCCCAACTTATCGACCAGTTCGAAACCCTGCTGCACCGGGTAGGCCACAATGGCGTAGTTTTCGCTGTTATAGACAATGTTCATGACGATTCCTTTCTGTGCTGTTTTGCAGATCCCTGCAAAACGAACCAACTCTGGTTGAGGAAGAAGATGCGTCCGCTTTCGTCTATTTCAAGACAGCAAATTGTACTGCTCGGTATTACGACTCCCGGCCACCGAACAAAGTTCAAACACTTTCTGCAAGCGTGCTGCACCCGACACCTAATGCGGATGCCACGGCCAGTCACTGAAACAGGCTGACGTACTTGAAAACTGATCGTTGCTCCCCACCTACGTGACAGTGAATACACTTATTGAAGGAGGGCGCCATGCGCCTTGACAAACTGACGACCAAATTTCAGCAGGCTCTAGCCGACGCCCAGAGCCTGGCAATCGGCCACGACAACCAGATGATCGAACCGCAGCACCTGCTGCTCGCCCTCCTGCAACAGGATGATGGCGCGACCTCGTCGCTGCTGGCCCAGGCGGGGGCCAATGTACAGGCGCTCAAGGCGGCGCTCGATCAGGCGATTGATCGCCTGGCAAAAGTCGAAGGTCACGGCGGCGAAGTGCAGATCGGTCGCGATCTGACCAATCTGCTCAATCTCACCGACAAGGAAGCGCAGAAACGCGGTGACCAGTTCATCGCCAGCGAGATGTTCCTGCTCGCCGTCTGCGACGACAAGGGTGAAACCGGTCGCCTGGCCAGGCAACACGGTCTTTCGCGCAAAGCGCTCGAAGTCGCAGTCGCCGCGGTCCGCGGCGGCCAGGGCGTTGAGAATCAGGAGGCCGAAGGGCAACGCGAGACGCTGAAAAAATATTGTATCGACCTCACCGAACGCGCCCGTCAGGGCAAGCTCGACCCGGTGATCGGTCGCGACGACGAAATCCGCCGCACCATCCAGATCCTGCAGCGGCGTACCAAGAATAACCCGGTGCTGATCGGCGAACCGGGCGTCGGCAAGACGGCTATTGTCGAGGGGCTGGCGCAGCGCATCGTCAATGACGAAGTGCCGGAGACGCTCAAGGACAAAAGGGTATTGAGCCTCGACATGGCGGCACTGCTCGCAGGCGCCAAGTATCGCGGCGAGTTCGAGGAGCGCCTGAAGGCTGTGCTCAAGGAAATTGCCCTTGACGAGGGGCGCATCATCGTCTTCATCGACGAACTGCACACCATGGTCGGCGCCGGCAAGGCCGAAGGCGCCATCGATGCCGGCAACATGCTCAAGCCGGCACTGGCGCGCGGCGAACTGCATTGTGTCGGCGCCACGACGCTCGATGAGTACCGCAAATACGTCGAGAAGGACGCCGCGCTCGAGCGCCGCTTCCAGAAGGTACTGGTCGACGAACCGTCGGTCGAGAGCACGATCGCCATCCTGCGCGGCCTGCAGGAGAGATACGAGTTGCACCACGGGGTGAGCATTACCGACCCGGCGATTGTCGCCGCCGCCGAGTTGAGCCATCGCTACATCACCGACCGCTTCCTGCCGGACAAGGCGATCGACCTGATCGATGAGGCGGCGGCGCGCATCCGGATGGAAATCGATTCCAAGCCGGAAGTCATGGACAAACTCGACCGGCGCATGATCCAGCTCAAGATCGAGCGCGAGGCGGTACGCAAGGAGAAGGACGAGGCATCGAAGAAGCGCATGCAGCTGATCGAGGATGAGTTGCTCAAGCTCGAGCGCGAGTACAACGACCTGGAAGAGATCTGGAAAGCCGAGAAGGCGCAAGTTCAAGGCAGCGCACACCTGAAGGAAGAAATCGACAAGCTGAAGGCCGAGGTGATCCGTCTGCAACGCGAAGGCAAGCTGGACAAGGTAGCCGAGTTGCAATACGGCAAGCTGCCACAACTTGAAGCGCAATTGAAGGCCGCGGACAAAGCCAACGATGGCACACAGAAGAACCGCTTGTTGCGCACCCAGGTCGGCATCGAGGAAATCGCCGAGGTAGTGTCGCGCGCCACCGGCATCCCCGTCGCCAAGATGATGCAGGGCGAACGCGAGAAATTGCTGCAGATGGAAAATCGTCTGCACCAGCGGGTCGTCGGTCAGGACGAAGCGGTGCGCCTGGTATCCGACGCCATTCGCCGTTCACGTGCCGGGTTGGCCGATCCGAACCGGCCTTACGGTTCTTTCCTCTTCCTCGGCCCGACCGGGGTCGGCAAGACCGAGCTGTGCAAGGTGCTGGCGGGTTTCCTGTTCGATTCCGAAGAGCACCTGATCCGCATCGACATGAGCGAATTCATGGAGAAGCATTCGGTGTCACGCCTGATCGGCGCGCCACCGGGCTACGTCGGCTACGAGGAGGGCGGCCATCTGACCGAAGCCGTGCGGCGCAAGCCCTACAGCGTGATCCTGCTCGATGAAATCGAGAAAGCGCATCCGGATGTGTTCAACGTCCTGCTGCAGGTACTCGACGATGGCCGCATGACCGACGGGCAGGGGCGCACTGTGGATTTCAAGAACACGGTGATCGTCATGACCTCGAATCTGGGTTCGCAGATGATCCAGCAGATGTCAGGCGATGACTATCAGTTGATCAAGCTGGCGGTGATGGGCGAGGTAAAGTCCTACTTCCGGCCGGAGTTCATCAACCGCATCGACGAGATTGTCGTCTTCCACGCACTCGACGAGAAAAACATCAAGTCGATTGCGAGGATCCAGCTCGGCTATCTGGAAAAGCGTCTGGCGCAACTGGAAATGAAGTTCGAGATCGACGACAGCGCACTTTCCGAAGTGGCGGCAGCAGGTTTCGATCCGGTTTTCGGGGCGCGCCCGCTGAAGCGTGCCATTCAGTCACAACTCGAAAATCCTCTGTCGAAGGCGATCCTGGAAGGACGGTTCGGCCCAGGCGATACGATCCGCGTCGCCTGCAAGGGCGGGGTGATGCGCTTCGAGAAGGGGTGAGTCGGGTGGGATAAGCTGGCGTCGCGCAAGCGCTGTCGATCTGCTTTACGGAAGTGCGGCATGTCATTCTGGTTCATCGGCCAGGATGGGTTCGCCCCATGGATGCCGCCGTCAAACGTGCCAAGCCCGGCAGCTCGTGACAAGGCAAGTGTCGTGCGGGAAATTGTGGATCACATCGGCGAATCGACCCGGCCGCCGAGCATCGCCCCGGCGCGCGGGCCACCGCTGTGGGAGGCGGCAACGGCTGCGGAACAGGCTCGCTACGATCCACAATGGGATCTGTTGGCGCAGCCTGTATCCGAGGCCGAATTCGATCAGCGTATCGCCTGGTAACGAGCAGCCTTCCCCTCGCCGTGGGTGCGCTTGCGCGCTTAACTCAACAAGCACCCGATTCTCGCCAAGATCTTGCCGTTCCTCGTGGTGGAAGAGCGGAATACAGATATTTTCAGGGGTTCTTTCCGGGGTTCTCAAGGCAGCATTTCAGCATTGACCGTGGCTCGGAAGACAAGGATACTTTGGCTTGTACGCTTGAAATTCCTATCCTTCGTTGCTGAGTCTGGAGGCTGCGCCATGAAGATCGATGCTGTTGACTTTTTCTACTTGGCCATGCCCGAGGTCACCACTGAGGCCGATGGCAGCCAGGACGCTCTGCTGGTGCGGGTGGCCGCCGGTGGACTGGTGGGTTATGGCGAATGCGAGGCGGCACCCCTGCCGTCGATCGCAGCCTTTGTCTGCCCCATGTCACACGGCGCCTGCCAACCAGTGAGCGCCTCGGTGTTGGGCCGCAACATCAACAGCCCACAGGACATTGCTGCCATCGCGGCAGATGTGGCCTACAACAGCATGGACCTGCTGCAGGCGGCGCACACCTGGTCGGGCATCGAGATGGCGCTTTGGGACCTTCTGGGACGGGCACGTGGGGAGCCGGTCTGGCGTTTGCTGGGCTATCGCACGTCCTGCGGTAAAACACCCTATGCCTCGCTACTCTTTGGGGACACACCCCAGGAGACACTGGCCCGCGGGCGCGAAGTCATGCAGCGTGGCTTCAGGGCTGCCAAGTTTGGTTGGGGTCCGATTGGTCGCGGCACCGTGGCACAAGATGCGGAGCACTTTCATGCAGCGCGCGAAGCGCTTGGCGCTGACGCAATATTGCTGGTTGATGTGGGTCAGATTTTTAACGAGGATGTGGAGGCCGCCGCCGCACGCCTACCCGCACTGGAGGCGGCCGGCACACGGTGGTTGGAAGAGCCGTTCCATGCCAGTGCGCTGCATGCCTATGGCTCTCTGGCCAAACAATGCCAAGGCCTTCGTCTGGCCGGCGGCGAGGGTGCACACAATGTTTCAATGGCGCGCCACCTGATTGACTATGGGGGCATCGGATTCGTTCAGATCGACTGCGGGCGCATTGGTGGCATCGGTCCTGCCCGGCAGGTCGCTGACTATGCAGCGGCCCATGGGGTGACCTATGTCAACCATACGTTTACCTCGCACCTGGCCCTGAGTGCCTCGCTACAGCCTTACGCCGGCCTGGCAGAGCACACCATCTGCGAGTACCCGGCAGCGCCCAAGGCGCTGGCGGTTGATCTGACGCGTAACCACCTCAGGCCCGATGCGTCCGGCCAGGTGCAGATACCGGACGCCCCGGGTCTGGGCATTGAAATCAACCCGCAGGTCGTGCGCCAGTACCAGGTACCCCTGGAGATCCATGTGTCGGGCCGCTGCCTCTATACCTCTCCCTGCTTTTAGCCCAGTGGCCCTGAGCGATACATTGCGCCAGCAATTGACAGGCGCAACCGCATTGACGAAATCGTCGTCTTCCATGCACTCGACGAAAGGCACATCAAGTCGATTGCGAGGATCCAACTCGGCTATCTGGAAAAACGTCTGGCACAACTGGAAATGAAGTTCGAGATCGACGACAGTGCGCTTCCCGAAGTGGCGGTAGCAGGCTTCGATCCGGTTTTCGGAGCGCGCCCGCTGAAGCGTGCCATTCAGTCACAACTCGAAAATCCGTTGTCCAAGGCCATCCTGGAAGAACGATTCGGCCCAGGCGACACGATCCGCGTACCCGATTCCCTCCGGAATATTGCCGTTCCTCGTGGTGGAAGTGCGGAGT
>CAIVZW010000385.1 GCA_903910495.1 uncultured beta proteobacterium | reverse complement strand
TGGCTGGTTTCAAGGGTGATGCAACGCTTTTTCAGCGCAACCGGATCAAAATCAAGCGCCATGATCGCGTAGGGTCCGAGCAGGTCTGAACCCTTTTCCAGAATCAATAGCCCGGAAAAAGTTTTCGATAACTCGTCAAGCATCAGGATGAAAAGAGCCTCCGAACCCGGAGGCGCTTTGTCGAAGCCTGGAATATTGAGCGAAAGGAAAACAGTCGCGGGATGCCCTGTGCTCAGCGCCTGAGCAAGGGCATCCTGCCTTCTGTCCCTGGCTTCCAGGAAGAGACTACGGCCGGACTTGTCTGACAACGTCAATGATCGATCCGTCACGGTATTCGATCAGGCCGACGATCTTGTCCTCGAACTCGATCGGTTTTGGAGTGCCCGTCACCGCGTAGATTTCGTCACGCAACTGACGGATATCCTTGACCGGTGCGCGGCGCCTGATCAACTCCGCCTTGAGTTCGGGAAGATTGTCATTGACCGCGATGCCGCGCTCGGTAACGATCACGCCTATCGTTTCACCGGGCGTCGTGATCGTCGTCACCTCGTCGCGGATCATCGGCAACCGTCCGCGAATCGACGGGCAAACGACGATCGAGACCTTGGCGCCGGCCGCCACGTCGCAGTGTCCGCCAGTATTGTGCAACAAATAGCCCATCGACTCGGTGTTGACGTTGACGTTGAAGTTGACGTCGATTTCCGTTGCCGAGAGGATCGCGCAATCAAGGCGATTGACCACCGAACCGCAGTTGAACGGATTGGCATACATGCCGGCGGTCATTTCCACGTGTTTCTGGTTGCGACCGATCGACTCGACGGCTTTGAGGTCGAAGCACTGAACGTCGAAGAGGGCTTCAAACAGGCCTTCTTCAAGCATATCGACAAAGTTGCCGGTAATCCCGCCACAGCCGAAGCTGCCTTTGATCTTGCCCTGGCGCATCATGTTGCGCACATTTTCGGCGACCGCCAGCGAGATACCGCCGGTACCCGTCTGGAAGGAGAAGCCGTCCTTGACGTAGCCCGACGACTCGATGACCATCGCGGCATATTTGGCGATCTGCAGGCCGATCGGGTCAGTGGTGATCTTGGTCGTCGAAGAAATGATCTTTTTCGGGTCGCCAAGTTTCGGTACCTGCGCGACAAAGTCCACCACCGACTGCGGAATGCCGACCGGAACCGCCGGGAAGGGCACCAGATTGTCGGTCACGGCAACGACCTTGTGCGCGTGTTGTGCGTCAACCTGCGCATAACCGAGGCTGCCGCAGGCCGACGGGCCGTAGAAGCCGTTGAAGTTGCCATACTCGTCGCAATACGGCGCGGCGAGGAAGGCGACATCGACCGGGATCTCGCCGGTAATCAGCGCGCGCGCCCGGCCGCCGTGCGAACGCACGACGATCGGACAATCGAGCTCGCCCTTGGATACCAGTTCGCCGATCAGGCCATTGACGCCGCATTCGAAGCCGGTAATCACGCCCTTGCGGATGTAGGGGATCAGTTCGGCATGAACGATGTGCACCGAGCTCGATGCAATCTTGATGTTGCGTAAGCCAAAGGCATCAATTTCCCTGACCAGGTCGTTGAGCAGCTGGTCGCCGTTGCGCAGGCTGTGGTGGGTCGAAATGGTCATGCCATCCTTGAGGCCCGAGGCAATGATTGCATCGCGCAGACCGCCGACCAGCTTGCTGCCGTTGTGGGTTATCCGCCGGATCGCCCGTGTCGAGCGTTCGGCGTGCGGTTGCAAGGACCAGGGATCGTTATAGGGAGTCAGCTTTTTGCCGGAAAAGCTTTCCGGTATCTGCCGTCCCAGACTATTCAGCACCATTGATATCCTCCTCATTGATGACGACATCGACCATGCCGTGCGCTCGGGCCGTACTCAAGACGCGAGCGGCGCGAACAACAACCGGCCTGTCGATCATTTTTCCTTTAAGTGAAATCACGCCGGTACCCATCTCGCGCGCGCGCTTGATGGCGTCCATGACCTGCAGCGCGTAGTCGACCTCGGCCTGCTTGGGTGCGAATACTTCATGAACCACGTCGATCTGACGCGGATTGACCAGGCTCTTGCCGGTAAAACCGAGTTTCTTGATCAATTCGGTCTCGCGGCGCAGCGCATCCATGTCGTTGACGTCGGCAAAGATCGAGTCAAGCGCCTGAATTCCCGCCGCCTTCGCCGCCCACAGCACATTCATGCGGGCATTGAAGAGTTCCTCGCCGGTCTTGGTCCGTTCGATTTCCATGGTCGCCGTGTAATCTTCGGCGCCGAAGGCCAGACCGATCAGCCGCGACGATGCCCGCGCGGTAAAGACCGCGTTGATCACGCCCTGCGCGGTTTCGATCGACGGCAGAATCTTGAAATGACCGACCTCGAGTCCGAGTTCCTCCTCATATTCGGTGAGCAGGGTATCGAGACGTTCGACGATATCGGGCGAATCGGCCTTGGGCAGACGAATGCCATCGGGAATTCCCGGCAGCACGGTCTTCAGATCGTCGAGGGCCCATTTGGTATCGAGCCCGTTGATGCGGATCAGGACTTCCTTGTTGCGATCCTTGTAATTGTCTAGGAAACGCCGGACCAGGATGCGCGCCGCATCCTTCTCGGCGAGAGGCACCGCATCTTCAAGGTCGATCTGCACGGCGTCACACTGAAATAAAGGAATGTTCTGCAACATCGACGGCATGTTGCCCGGCACATAAAGCAATGACCGGCGTAATTTGTAATCGGCCATGGGCTACTCCTCAGCGAAGAAAATGGTGGGGGTGCCGCCGGATTTGGACAGATGCCGATCGATACCCTCGAGCATCAGTTCGACCAGCACAATCTCGCAGGTAGCGAACACCTCGGCGTCCTGCATGTGTCCGCCGACCACGTCGCCGGATGATTTGCTGGCCATGATGTGCAGGTGACAGTTGGCCTGTCCTGATTCGGCCGGTACGATGTTTCCGGTCAGAGAGAGCAATTCCAGCGGGCCTTCCAGTACGTGGAAAGTCAGTCTGGCCGCGGTGATCGGCAGCTTGGCACCGCTCTTGATGTCGTTCAGATGGACATTCTTGACCGAACCGATCGCGGAAAGGATCACCGCGTTTTGAATCTTTTCCTGACTGGCAATCAGCAAGATATTCTGCAACAGGCTTTCACCGGGACGTATCTTGATCAGGAAACGGCGTCCCTGTTTGTACTCCTTGTACCAAACCCCCTTTTCGCTGTTATCCATCATGC
>CAIVZW010000384.1 GCA_903910495.1 uncultured beta proteobacterium | reverse complement strand
CGGTCACCTTTACGCAGGTCGCGATAAAAATCGATATCGCCACTGAAGATTTCAGCCAGCTGGATTGCGATCGCGTCAGGAATTCCTGCCGCATCAGTAGCTCCAAACAGGGAATTACGGATCTCGCCTGATTTGACGACAGTCTGTGCTTCGACTTTCAAGGTCTGTTCGCTGGCTACGAAAGTATTTCCGCGCCTTTCGACAACCATCGTCATATCTTTGCCATTAAGCGGGAAATAAAAAGCGATCAGTTCACCGTGTTCTCCAGCTTTTGCAACGACAATCTTGCCAGGACGAAACTGGCGGGAAATGACTTGTGTTTCTGGACTCTTGCGTATGAATTCAAGCGCTGCCGGGTCCGTTATGCCAAGACGGGCGATCAGACTGGAGACAGTATCCGATTTCTGGATACGCTCCTCGCGCAGGAAGGTGGGGTTTCCCGGATCAACCAGGGTGGTCGCGGGAGTGGCCATTTGCTCAAGGACTGTCTGCAGCGGAACACGGCTATCGTCACCTGCGGGGACAAGGGCAAACGCGGTCACCATGCCGAGCAATGAGATGCTGCTAATACCTGCCGTTGCCCAGCGATGGCGAAGCAATCGTTCGATTGCCGGATGGGAATGCGCTAAAATCCTGCTCTTCAGTTTATCCATGAACGGCTACCGAGAAGAAACTTTCGGCAGTCTAACAAAAAAATGACCCTGCAAGTACCTTTGCGGGAGTAATCGATAGAGGCTTTGCATGCGAGATGTTGAAGATAGTCTTGCCCTGATCAAACGCGGGGCTGATGAGTTGCTGATTGAGACTGAACTGGTTGATAAGCTGAAAAGTGGCCGGCCTTTGCGGATCAAGGCTGGTTTTGACCCGACGGCCCCTGATCTGCATTTGGGGCATACGGTACTGATCAACAAGCTGAGGAATTTTCAGGAGCTTGGACATCACGTGATGTTCCTGATCGGAGATTTCACCGGGATGATCGGTGATCCTACCGGAAAGAACTCAACGCGGCCGCCGCTGACGCGTGAGCAAATCCTTGCCAATGCCCAGACCTATCAGGAGCAGGTATTCAAGATCCTTGATCCTGAAAAAACCGAAATCTGCTTTAATTCAACCTGGATCGAGCCACTTGGGGCGTCCGGGATGGTTCGACTGGCCGCGCTGCACACGGTGGCCCGTATGCTGGAACGCGACGACTTCGCCAAGCGTTACCGTGGTGGGCAGCCGATCGCGATCCACGAGTTTCTGTATCCGCTCTGTCAGGGCTACGACTCTGTCGCCATGAAAGCCGATGTTGAACTTGGCGGCACGGATCAGAGATTCAATCTGCTTGTTGGGCGCGAACTTCAAAAACACTATGGACAATCGCCGCAGTGCGTTTTGATGATGCCCTTGCTCGAGGGCTTGGATGGCGTTAACAAGATGTCGAAATCGCTTGGCAACTATGTTGGCATCAATGAGCCGCCGCGTGAGATATTCGGCAAATTAATGTCGATTTCAGATGATCTGATGTGGCGTTATTTCGATCTCCTTTCCTTCCGCGCCATCGAAGAAGTCGCCGGCTTCAGGCGTGACATTGCCGGCGGTCGTAACCCGCGGGATGTCAAGGTTCTTCTGGCGCAGGAAATCGTTGAGCGTTTTCATGGTGCGCAGGCGGCGATTGATGCCTTGGCCGATTTCGAGGCCCGTTTCCGAGAAGGCGCGATTCCTGACGATATCCCTGACGTGATTCTGGACTCTGTAAATGGGGTGCTGGGCATAGCGCAGATGCTCAAGCAATCGGGGCTGACTGCCAGTACTTCCGAGGCCCTGCGCATGATCGAGCAGGGTGGTGTGAAGGTCGATGGAACGAAAATCGAAAACAAGAATCTTGAATTGTCTGTTCAAGGTGAATATGTTCTGCAAGTCGGGAAGCGAAAGTTTGCGCGAGTAAAACTTCGCTGATCCTTTGTAAACAAGGTCTTGGCGCTTCGACGAAAAATAGTTACAAGATTATTTCGCGAAAGTGTTGACGCTCCCGCTAGGCTCTGTATAATTCGCATCTTTCCTTGCAGGCGCAAGGATTAAAAAGTATAAAAATCAAGGAGTTATGATATTTTCTGGCATCGCTTCGGCGTTTCCGGAAAGCTCTGAAAAGAGTTGACGCAATCAAAAACGTCTGTATAATACGCCCCTTCGCTGCCAAGGCAGTGTAGCAAATAAGCTAAGTCGCTGATTTGCAATCTCTTTAAAAATCTGACAATCGATAGGTGTGGGTTCTTGGTCTTGTTGTTGTACTTGAATTTATTTGAGTGCAAAGCGCAAAAAGATGAAGTAACTCGCACGATGAAGTAAAAAGTCTGTGGATCTGTAAAGGATTTGCAGGACGTCAAGCGAGAGTTTAAACAGAGATTAAACTGAAGAGTTTGATCCTGGCTCAGATTGAACGCTGGCGGCATGCCTTACACATGCAAGTCGAACGGCAGCACGGGGGCAACCCTGGTGGCGAGTGGCGAACGGGTGAGTAATACATCGGAACGTGCCCTGGAGTGG
>CAIVZW010000383.1 GCA_903910495.1 uncultured beta proteobacterium | reverse complement strand
TCCTCATCGTAATCGACGCGCGTCACGCGCGTCGTGCGCGTATGTTCTTCCAGGCCGGTCAGGATATCGGATTGCCGCATAGTCACCTGATCCCCGACCGTATAGACCCGGCCGAGCGGATAGCGACCGGCAGAAAATGGATTGGCCGAGGGGGCGACAAGCATCGGCACGGGTGCCCCGGCTTTGATGTCAATCATGGGTAGCGCTGCCACAACGGAGGTCGGCGAGGCGGGCTGAACCGGGGCTGGCTTGATGATCGCAACGGGTTCCGGCCTGGCTACTGCTGCCGGATCAGGAGCGGTCTGGACTGCAGGGCCGGGCACTGTCGTGGTCACGGGTGCGATCGCAGGCTTTTCTCTTTCCACCAGCAGGCGGGTCAAGCGCATCTGGGCAATTTCAGCGAAGCGACCATTGGGAAAGGTTCGCAGGTAGGCCACCCAGTCATCGACTTTGCGCGAGGACTTGATTCTCGACCATTCGCTGATGTCGGCTTCGGCCAACTCCTCAAGTTCGGCTTCGCTGAGTTTCCGGTGACCTTCATTGAAGAGGAAAACGTCGTCTTCCAGAGAGGTGGTTTCCCAGGGAATCTGCTCGCCATGCGAGGCCAGGCGCACATTGAGGCGCACCCGCTTGAGTGCATCTTCAACCCGGGTACCCCGCTGTGAAAGTTCGCGCACCAGGTTTTCGGTGTAGAGGCCATGCTCGCCATCGCCATCCGAAGCCACGTTGCCGGGTGAGGTCGCATAGGCGATCAGGCTGCCGACCGGAGCATCAAACTGCGAAAGTCCCTTTTGTTCCGGCCGGTAAGCCGTGCCGAAGGGGTTGTTGCGACAGGCATCAAGGATGACGATGAAGGTCTTGTCTTTCGCTGCACTCAATTGGCCAAGCAAGAGGCTCAGGTCGACACAGCGCTGTTTCATGTGCTCCTGTTTTTCCACCACGGCGTCGACGGGCAGCAGGTAGTTGTGCCAGTCAAGCTGTGCGCCATGCCCGGCGTAGTAAAAAACCACCTGCCGGGTTTCCGCCCGTTTTGCCGCTTCGCCAAAGCGCTCGATGGCCAGCATCATTTCGGCGCGGGTCACATTGAGGCGCGAATCGACGGTAAAGCCGGCCTGGGTGCACAAACGGCTTACGGCCCTGGCATCGTTGACCGGATTGAGCAGTGGCACACTGTGGTAAGCGCCGTTGCCAATGATCAACGCCAGCCGCGAGGGATCGGGACTCGCCGTCCAGCCAGGTTTGAAAAACAGGGCGGATGAAACGGCCGTTACGGTCTTGATGAAGGCTCGACGGGTCGACATTTCAGTCCTTCTTCCTTTGGCGCCAGTCCGCGCAAACCGCGCTGATCCCGAATGATAACGGAAGGATGCCTGCTCACAAAGGGGACGGTTTATACTGCAGGACATGCCGATTCGTCCCCTGATTGTCTGTGCTCTGGCCATTCTTCTGACGGCCTGCGGCAGCGTTCCGCCAGCACCGGAGCGGCCAGCCGAAGCGCCGCTGAAGCGCCCTGACTTCAGAGAGAAGGGGAACGAGGTGACCCTGTTCGCTCTCGGCCTGATCGATACCGGCTACCGCTTCGGCGGAAAGAACCCTGAGGCCGGGCTCGATTGCAGCGGCATGGTGTCCTACATTTTCAGCAAGGCGGCCGGAATGAAGCTC
>CAIVZW010000382.1 GCA_903910495.1 uncultured beta proteobacterium | reverse complement strand
TCGCCGTCGTCGGGGCAATCCCGAACACCAGCAGCAGAATCGGAGTCATGAGCGCGCCACCGCCGACACCGGTCAGCCCAACGACAAAGCCGGTCAGCGCCCCGGCAAGCGCATAGGAAACATCAAACATCATCCAATATCACTCCGAGCCATAATATGTCGCACTATACAACACAAAATATAAACATCACGAAAACGAAATGTATCGACAGAGTATGTAACTTTAATTACACTAGTCTGCATATTGCGACAAAAATGGTGGTATATGTCAAAAACCGGTCTATTGGGTCTGGATGCTTGCCAGGTATGGGATACGGAACTTGCGTTCAAGTACCTGAGCAAAATTGGCGAAGCTGAGACCAAGCGCACGGCTGAGCGTCGCCTGCACGAGCTTGGACTGCTACCTTCCGAACTAACTGCGACAACCCTGCTTGACGAGCAGGGCCGAAAACCGATCTCCACCGTACTCAACTGGGAAATCACCGAAGCGCGCAGAAAGCGAAAATTGGTACTGTTCGCTCAACTTGCTGAGCTGCCAAACCGGAAAGCTTGCCTGCATCTTAACGATAGCCGTGGAGCGAGGTATTGGATCCCGCTGACAACCACGCAACCGGAACCCAGCCACATCTCGGACGCCCTGCAATCGCTGCATATTCATGTCGACAAAGAAACAGCCATCTTCCCGCACGGCCAGTTATCTGCTCTGTGCCGGCCGATCCGCACACCGGATCAGTACGGACTCTGCCTGCTCAGCTACCCGTCAATACTCAATCTTGACGACTGCCTGCCTGCGGCGGACAAGCCGACGCGCATGACGCCGCACCTGCAACAGCTTGAAGCGGAAAGCATCCATATCATTCGCGAAGCCGTTGCCGAGGCCGAAAACCCGGTCATGCTCTACTCGGTCGGCAAGGACAGCTCGGTAATGCTGCGCCTTGCGCGCAAGGCCTTCTATCCTTCGTCGCCGCCCTTCCCGCTTCTACACGTCGATACCCGCTGGAAATTCCAGGAGATGTACCTGTTCCGCGAGTACATGGCGCGCGAGAGCGGCATGGACCTGCTCGTACACATCAATCCGGAGGCCATCGCCAAGGACATCAACCCCTTCGACCACGGCTCTGCGCTGCACACTGACATCACCAAGACTGAAGGACTGAAGCAGGCGCTCGACAAATATCATTTCGACATGGCCTTTGGTGGCGCGCGGCGCGAAGAGGAAAAATCCCGCGCCAAGGAACGTATTTTCTCCTTCCGCTCCCAGACCCATCGCTGGGACCCCAAGAATCAGCGACCCGAACTCTGGACTCTCTTCAACACGCGCAAGAACCGTGGCGAAAGCATCCGGGTATTCCCGCTCTCCAACTGGACCGAAGTCGATATCTGGCAGTACATCTACCACGAGCACATTCCGGTCGTTCCGCTATATTTTGCCAAGCAACGCCCGGTGGTCATCCGCGACGGGCTGATCCTGCTGGTGGACGATGAGCGCATGTGCCTGCTGCCTGGTGAGGAAATCGAGTCGAGGAAGGTTCGTTTCCGTACGCTTGGCTGTTATCCGCTGACGGGTGCCGTGGAATCGGATTCGACCAGCATCCAGGAGATCATTTTGGAGCTGGTTGCCGCGCACAATTCCGAACGCCAGGGACGGGCCATCGCCTCTGATGCCACTGCGAGCATGGAAAAGAAAAAACAGGAGGGCTATTTCTGATGGGTCGCCCGCGTAAAAACGCCACAACTGCTGCCGAACCGGCGCGAAGCAAACCGCTGCTGCCTGCCTCCATCGAGGAGTTTCTCAGTCACCAGCGCAATCAGGACATGCTGCGCTTCATCACCTGCGGCAGCGTTGATGACGGCAAGAGCACCTTGATCGGTCGCCTGCTGTGGGAATCACAGCAGATCTTCGATGACCAACTTGCCGCCCTGCACCTGGACTCAAAGAAATTTGGCACCCAGGGTGAAAACATGGATCTGGCCCTGCTGGTTGACGGCCTTGCCGCCGAGCGCGAACAAGGCATCACCATCGACGTGGCCTACCGTTTCTTCGCCACCAGTCGGCGCAAGTTCATCGTCGCCGATACGCCGGGGCATGAGCAATACACGCGCAACATGGCTACTGGCGCCTCAACCGCCGATGTGGCCGTGCTGCTGATCGATGCCCGGCTAGGCGTTTTGACGCAGACGCGTCGCCATGCCTGCATTGTCTCGCTGATGGGCATTCGCCATGTTGCGCTGGCCATCAACAAGATGGATCTCGTTGATTACAGTGAGGCCGTCTTTACCCGCATCAAGGACGATTTCGCAAAATTTTCACAAGCCTTCGGCTTCGAGAGTATTACGGCCATTCCTGTTTCGGCGCTCAAGGGCGACAACATCACCCATCGTTCGGCCCAGACTCCTTGGTACAGCGGTCCGACGCTGATGGGCTATCTGGAGACCGTAGAAGTCCGGAAACCCGTGACCGGCAAACTGATCTTTCCGGTGCAGTGGGTCAATCGACCGGATTCTAAGTTTCGCGGATTCAGCGGCAGTGTTGCCGAAGGCATGGTACGAGTTGGTGATGAAATCCTTGTCACGGCATCGGGACAAACGGCGCGCATCGCCGAAATCGTCACCATGGACGGCAATTTACCGGAAGCCACAGCCGGCCAGGCCATCACCCTGACGCTAGACCGGGAAATCGACGCTTCTCGCGGCGACATCCTCTCGCTCAGCCAGACCCCACTGGAAATGACCGACCAGTTTGAAGCGACGCTCGTCTGGATGAACGAAGAGCCCGGCCTGGTCGGGCGCAGTTACGACATCAAGCTGGCAACGCAGTGGGCATCGGCATCGATCACCGTCATCAAGCATCGCATCGACATCAACACGCTGGCGCATGAAGCCAGCAAGAAATTGGCGCTGAACGACATCAGTGTGTGCAACCTCGCTACCAGCAAGCCTTTGGTGTTCGATGCCTACACGCAATCGAAAACACTCGGCAGCTTTATCCTCGTCGACCGGTTCTCTCACGCTACCGTAGCCGCAGGAATGATCCGCCACAGCTTGCGCCGCGCGCAAAACGTGCACAAGCAGGCGCTGTCGATCACGCGCTCGGACCGTGAGCGGCTCAATGGTCACAAGGGCAAAGTTATCTGGTTTACCGGACTTTCCGGCTCTGGCAAATCAACCATTGCTAATGCGCTCGAAATCGAGTTGCACGCGCAGGGCAAGCGTACCTATATTCTGGATGGAGATAACATCCGACAGGGCCTAAACATAGATCTCGGCTTTACCGACGCTGATCGTGTAGAAAATATCCGCCGCATTACCGAGGTTGCCAAACTGATGATGGATGCCGGAATCATTGTGATGACAGCCTTCATCTCACCCTTCCGTCAGGAACGCGAAATGGCCCGGGAACTGATCGGCCCGGAAAATTTCGTTGAGGTGTTCATCAGCACACCTCTGGCAGTTTGCGAACAGCGCGATGTCAAG
>CAIVZW010000381.1 GCA_903910495.1 uncultured beta proteobacterium | reverse complement strand
CGGTGATAATGCCCAGCGTGGTGGGTTTGCCGAATCTGATCCAATCCATCAGCGACCAGACCAGACCTGCGGCAGCACCGGCCGCGTGGGTTGCAAGAAACGCATTCACCGCAATACCGTTCGCGGCCAAAGCGCTGCCAGCGTTGAAACCGAACCATCCGAACCACAAGAGGCCTGCGCCAAGAATAGCAAGCGGAAGGTTGTGGGGAGGTGACATGCCATGCGGATGTCCGTGCCGCCGTCCTAGAAATATGGCGGAGGCCAGAGCGGCCATGCCGGCGTTGACGTGAACCACTATTCCGCCAGCGAAATCAACGGCGCCCATTCCTCCGAGCATGCCGAGAAAGCCGCCTTTGCCCCAAACCCAGTGAGCCACTGGATCATAGATAAGCGTCGCCCAGAGTATGCTGAAAAGGCAGAACGCCGAGAACTTCATTCGTTCCGCGAATGCTCCTATTATCAATCCAGGAGTAACCACTGCGAACATCATCTGGAAAAGCATGAATGCACGGTGCGGGACGGTCGGCGCATACGAAGATGGTTCCAGACCGACACCTCTCAACCCGAACCAGTCCGAATGTCCGATGACTCCACCGAAATCCGGTCCGAAAGCGAGACTGTATCCGACGAGAAACCATTGCAGGCTGATCAAGCAGAGAGCCATAAAGCACTGCATGAGGACTGACAGCGCGTTCTTCCGCCTTACAAGGCCGCTGTAAAAGAACGCCAGGCCAGGGGTCATGAGCATCACAAGCGCCGCGCTCATAAGGACCCATGCGGTGTCCCCGGTGTTCACTGCTGATGGCGTAACCACTTGCTGGACGACGGCCGCAGAGGAAGGGTTCGTCAGTTCAGGGCTGTCTCCAAATGCCACCTGCGCTAGAACCACGATACCTATGGCCACCAATCCCTTGAGAGCCATCGCCGTGTGCCCCGTAGTAGACGAATGCTTCCCTTTCATGCGCAGATTTTCCCCCTGATTATGGCAAGATTATGAATATCCGTCGTCGATGTGAACGCACGCCGCGTGCCATGATGTGCGGGCGCCGGGGTTCCTGGAGTGTAACATGCGTACAGGCAGCATGTTATAATCCATGATCGTAGAGAATAGGGCCTCAAGTGAAGAGTATTTACAAACAATTATGTCATTTTGTGCCCGAGATTCTACATAAACGTCGTACTATCAGGCGACTGAGACGGGGTGGACCACGTTCGTTTTTGCAGAACGAGCGGTTCAGCAAAAAGTCACGTGCTCTGGCGCTGCGCGGTGAATCGATTGGTTTCTCCATTTCCATTCTGTGTTGCTTTAACTATTGTTTGTGACATTCGTCTGATCGCATGTGTCGTGCCAAGAGTCGGTCCGATCAGTTGATGTCTGCCAAACACGCTGGCATGTAATATGTTAGGCAGCAGATGAGCGCATTGCGGCCGATGATCAGCAAGGCATCATTGGACAATTATGTTGTTTGTTCTTGTTGCTTATACAAAAACGTAGTACGTTAAATGCCAGATTATCGTGCTGACGAAGAGGCGCCTTGCTTTGATCTTTGCGGGGCAGAAGGGAATCATGAAAGACCGTGCGCATCGCGAACTGGAAGTCCTCTACCGAATTTCGCAGGCG
>CAIVZW010000380.1 GCA_903910495.1 uncultured beta proteobacterium | reverse complement strand
CGAACGTAGCAAACCCGCCTGTTCGCTAGGTAGTCAAGTTGAAGGGCAAGGATAAAAGCTTCACCACCAAGGCACAAAGGGCACAAAGTTTCACCAAGGCGAATGTAGTGCAGGGCTAAACAAGACCTTAACTTGGTGCCCTCTTGGTGAACTTGGTGGTTCGCACTTTTCGTTGACTGACTACTATCCTTTGAGGGCCACGCTCACCACCGTTGGCGACAGCGCACGCATCAGGTCATGCGGATGGACGCCGACCAGATATCCGCGTCGTCCCCCATTGATGTAGATCAGCGGCAAATCGAGGATGCTTTTCTCGATGCAGATCTGCATTTTTTTCCTGGTTCCGAAGGGGCTGGTCCCACCGACCAGAAAACCGGTATGCCGGTTGGCGACTTCCGGTTTGCACGTTTCGACTTTCTTGCATCCGATCTGCCGGGCCAGTTCCTTGGTCGACACCTTGCAATTGCCGTGCATCAGCACAATCAGCGGCCTGGCCGTCTCGTCTTCCATGACCAGTGTCTTGACCACGGCATGTTCATCGACATTGAGTTCGCGCGACGAAACACTCGTTCCGCCATGCTCTTCATAATCGTACAGATGATTGGAGTGGGCAATGCCGTGCTGCTGCAGAAATTTTGTCGCCGGCGTTTCGGGAGCGTTGTCGGATCTCATGGCATTTTCTGAAAATCGGAATCAGGAGCGATCAGCATAGCAGAACCACACGCAACACGGCCCTATCGAATGCTCAGCCGCGCGGATGATGCGCGGCGTGCAGCAGTTTCAGCCGTTCGCGGGCAATATGCGTGTAGATCTGCGTGGTCGAAATGTCCGAATGGCCGAGCAACATCTGCACGACGCGCAAATCAGCGCCGTGATTGAGCAGATGCGTGGCAAAGGCGTGGCGCAGGACGTGTGGCGAAAGCCGTGCCGGATCCATTCCGGCCAGCAGGGCATAACGCTTGATCAATTGCCAGAAGGCCTGACGCGTCATCGCCGAAGCCCGTGCCGTGACGAAAAGGTCATCGCTCTGCCGCTGGCGAAGCAAGGCCGGGCGGGCATCGGCAAGGTAGCGGCGCAGCCAGTCAATGGCTTCCTCACCGAGCGGAACCAGACGTTCCTTGCTGCCTTTGCCAAAAACCCGGAGCACGCCCATGTCGAAATTCACTTCGTGCAGTCTCAGACCGACCAGTTCGGAAACGCGCAGACCAGTGGCATAGAGTGTTTCGAGCATGGCGCGATCACGCTGCCCGAGCAGGGTATCCGTCTTCGGCGCGTCAAGCAGGGCCTCCACCTGGATTTCCGAGAGTACCTTGGGCAAACGGGACGGTTTGGCCGGCATGGCGATCTTGAGCGTCGGGTCGATGCTGATCCGTCCACGCGCCAGCAGATGCTGGTAGAAACGCCGCAGCGTCGAGATATAGCGCGCCTGCGATGAAGCGCGCAGCGTTTGCGAAAGCATTGCGACGAAACGCATCAGCGCCAGCTCGTCAACCTTGCACAGCGAGGCGAGCTTCTGTTCGCTCAGCCAGTTCGAAAAATGAATCAGGTCGCTGCGGTAACTGGCCAGCGACGCCTTGGCCAGGCCGTCTTCCAGCCAAAGGCTATCGCAGAAGGCGTCAATTTCTGCGCGGTCATCCGGGTTTTCTTCAGCGGGCTTCATGCGCCAGCAGCCAGCGCTTCACGTCAAGCAGGAAACCGCCACGCTGCCGGGCAAATCCGCCCAGCCCGCCACCTGCGGCAATGACGCGATGACAGGGAACGACTAGCGAAAAAGGGTTGGCGCCACACGCCTGACCGACGGCGCGCGGCGCATTGTGCAAGGCTTTGGCCAGTTCGCCGTAGGACCGCGTCTGATGCTTTGGGATGGTGGCAATCTGTTCCCAGACGCGGCGCTGAAAGGCGGTGCCGGAAGGGCGTAGCGGCAAGCCGAATTCGAAGTCGTCATCGCTCAGATAGGCACGCAACTGGCGTGCGGCTTCAGCCGCCAGCGCATTCTTCGGCAAGACTTGAGGACAGGGTTCAAGATAGTTGACTGCATGGATTTCATCCTCGTCACAACGCACCCCGATGCAGAAGCCGGGCGCGGCAACAACCGCCTGATAGTTGTGTTCAAGGCTGCTGGCCATGGTGTTTCCTTTTCTCTCAGCTGCGTACCTGTCCGTTGCCGAGCACGATCCATTTCTGGCTGGTCAGTCCTTCAAGCCCGACCGGGCCGCGCGCATGGATCTTGTCGGTTGAAATTCCGATTTCTGCACCCAGTCCGTATTCAAAGCCATCGGCAAAGCGGGTCGAGGCATTGACCATGACCGACGCCGAATCGACTTCGCGCAGAAAACGCATGGCCTTGGAGTAGTTCTCGCTGACAATGGTTTCCGTGTGGTGCGATCCGTAACGATTGATGTGCCCGATCGCCTCATCCAGCCCGGCGACTACCTTGACCGAAATGATCGGCGCGAGAAATTCAGTGGCGTAATCCTCCTCGCTTGCCGCCCTGGCGTCCTTCACCAGTGCCTGCGTCTCGGCACAGCCGCGGATTTCAACACCCTTGGCCGTGAGCATGGCGGCCACGGGCAGCAGCAGATCCTGGGCCCGGGAACGCGCCACCAGCAGCGATTCGGCCGTATTGCAGGTCCCGTAGCGCTGCGTCTTCGAGTTCTCGACAATGCGCAGCGCCTTGTCCGCATCCGCTTCATCGTCCAGATAGACGTGACAGTTGCCATCAAGGTGCTGGATCATCGGCACCCGCGATTCGGCCAGCAGCCTGGAAATCAGCCCTTTGCCACCGCGCGGCACAATCACATCGACAAATTCGCGCATGGTAATCAGACAGCCGACGGCGGCGCGGTCGGTGGTATCGATCAACTGCACGGCGGTAGCCGGCAAACCCGCAGCCGCCAGCCCCTCCTGTACCAGAGCGGCAAGCGCACGGTTGCTGTGGATCGCCTCGGAACCACCGCGCAGGATGGCCGCGTTACCCGATTTCAGGCACAGCGCCGCGGCATCGGCCGTCACATTGGGACGGGCTTCGTAAATGATGCCGATGACGCCCAGTGGAACCCGCATCTTGCCAACCTGGATTCCGCTCGGTCGGAATTTCAGCTCGCTGATCTCGCCGACCGGATCGGGCAGCAAGGCAATCTGCGCTACCCCCTCGGCCATGTCCGCAATACCTTTATCAGACAGCGTCAGCCGATCCAGCATGGCCGGATCAAGGCCCGCCGCACGGGCGGCAGCAAGGTCTTGCTGGTTTGCGGCAAGAAGTACTGTAGAATCACGCAAAATTGCGGCAGCAATGGCGTGCAAAGCTTCATTCTTGGCGTTGCTGT
>CAIVZW010000379.1 GCA_903910495.1 uncultured beta proteobacterium | reverse complement strand
CCGTCAATGATCCGGAGCGCTACGGCGTGGTCGAGTTCGATGCGCAGGGGCGTGCGGTCAGCCTTGAAGAAAAACCCAAGGCACCCAAATCGCGCTACGCCGTGACGGGGCTCTACTTCTACGACAATCACGTGGTCGAACTGGCCAAGACCATCAAACCTTCGGCACGCGGCGAACTGGAAATCACCGATCTCAACCGCCTCTATCTGGAACAGGGCAGGCTCAGCGTTCAGACCATGGGTCGCGGTTATGCATGGCTCGACACCGGAACCCACGAATCGATGCTTGAGGCCAGCCAGTTCATTCACACCATCGAACACCGGCAGGGGCTGAAAGTGGCCTGTCCCGAGGAAATCGCCTGGCGCAATGGTTGGATCGACGACGGACAGCTCGAAAAAATGGCACAACTGCTCGCCAAGTCGGGTTACGGCCAGTATCTGAAAGGCTTGTTGCACGACAAGGTGTTCGCATGAAAGTGACGCCGCTGGCCATCCCCGACGTGTTGCTGATCGAGCCGAAAGTCTTTGGCGACGAGCGCGGGTTTTTTTTCGAGAGCTTCAATCAAAAGGCATTCAACGAAGCGACGGGCCTCGACATTCATTTCGTGCAGGACAATCACTCGAAGAGTGCACAGAGCGTGCTGCGCGGACTGCACTACCAACTGCCGCCCAGAGCGCAGGGCAAACTGGTTCGCGTCATCGCGGGTGAGGTATTCGATGTGGCTGTCGATATCCGCAAGGGATCACCGACTTTCGGCCAGTGGGTCAGTGCCATGCTGTCTGCCGGGAATAAACAGCAAATGTGGATCCCGCCTGGCCTCGCTCACGGCTTCCTGGTGCTCAGCGAGTCGGCGGAGTTTTTATACAAAACGACCGACTACTGGGCACCCGAATTCGAGCGCTGCATCCTCTGGAATGATCCAGATCTGGCTATAGAGTGGCCGCTGGAGGATGATCCGGTGCTGTCGGGTAAGGATTCGTGTGGCGCACCGTTTGTAGGTCGGGCTTCAGCCCGACAATAAAAGGTGAACTGTCGGCCTGAGGCCGACCCACAGAAAGGAGCCCGGAGATGACCTACAACGACTTGCGCAAGGGTCGCTGGTCTTCGCCGGGTCATGTTTACACGCTCACCTTCGTTACCCGAGCCCGCTTCCCGCTCTTCGAAGATTTCTCCCTTGGGCGCATCGTCGTTGCCGAAATGCGTGCCTTGTATGAACAGGGTGTGCTTGATTCGCTGGCTTTCGTTGTCATGCCGGATCACGTGCATTGGCTTGTCACGCTTGATCATGGCAAACTGGCCGGTATCGCGCAAACCCTGAAAGGCCGCAGCGCCCGGCGCATCAACAAGATGCGGCAAACCACTGGCCCGGTCTGGCAGCCCGGCTACTACGACCATGCCGTGCGTGCCGACGAAGATTTGCGCAACCAGGCCAGATACATCGTCGCCAACCCGCTGCGCGCAGGGCTTGTTGCTTCGCTCAGCGACTATCCTTTGTGGGACTCCGCGTGGCTGGAGATCGAATAAAGAAAACCTTGTCGGGCTTCAGCCCGACAGTAGCGCCAATATAAATACATGTATAATTACACCATTCTGTACATTTTGAGTTTGCCATGAAACATGCCACATTCACCGAAGTGCGTAATCACGCCAAGCAGTATTTTGACATTGTCGAGTCAGGTGGATCGGTGCGCGTACTCCGCAACGGTAAACCCATAGCCGATATTGTTCCGGTTATGGCTGATTTGCCCTCGTGGAAGCGGCGCAAAGCGCAGCCCCTTGTCCTGGATGG
>CAIVZW010000378.1 GCA_903910495.1 uncultured beta proteobacterium | reverse complement strand
GAGGATTCCGGGTTGTGGTGTTTTCATGGACAGGCTCGCGTGAGGTTAATCGAAAACGCTTGACCACAGCGCCCTGACGGCATTGATACCGCGTTCATGGGCGGCGCGTTCGACGCGGCCACCGCTGGTGCCGTTGAGGCGGAAGGCGTGCTGCAGGCGGCGGAATTCACGGTAGGTGTCACGCACCGGGTCGGTCAGGTCTCGCGGAATGAGGCCGAGTTCAGCGGCGATGCCGAGCAGGGCAATGTTGCCGAGGTTGCCGCACAGGCGTTCGTGGGCATGGGCATGGCCGAGGATAAGGTACTGGACGATGAATTCGACGTCGATCAGTCCGCCGGGGTCCTGTTTGATATCGAAAACTTCATTGCTGTTCGAGGCATGGCTATCGAGCATGCGCTGGCGCATGGCCAGTACGTCCTCCTTGAGTTTGTCGAGCTTGCGCGGCTGGCGCAGGATCTCGATGCGAATGGCTTCGAACTGGGCGCCGAGTTCGGCGTCGCCGGCGCAGAAACGGGCGCGGGTCAGCGCCTGGTGCTCCCAGGCCCACGCTTTTTCCATCTGGTAGTCGCGGAAGGCTTTGATCGAATTGACCAGCATGCCGGCATCGCCATTCGGGCGTAGCCGAAGGTCGGTCTCGAACAGCATGCCGGCCGAGGTCTGGCTCGACATCCAGGTGCTGATGCGTTGGCCGAGGCGGGAATAGAGCACGCCGACATCGGGTTCGGGATCGTCATGCAGGAAAACGAGGTCGAGATCCGAACCGTAACCGAGTTCCTTGCCGCCCAGTTTGCCGTAGGCGATGATGGCGAACTTCGGTGGGCGTTCCGGCTGCGGATGGCGCTCCTTGAGCTTGTACCAGCACAGGTCGAGCGTGGTTTTGACGACGATATCAGCGAGTTGGGTCAGATGGTCGGCAAGTCGCTCCAGGGGTTGCAGGCCGGCAATGTCCTGTGCCAGCAGGCGGAAAACCTGGGCGTGATGGGTTTCGCGCAGGATATCCATTTCACGCTCGGTGTCACCGGCACATTCAGCCAGACGGAATTGCATCTCGCTCTGGAAGTTGGCCCAGTCGGTGGCAGTTTCGTAGAGGCGCGGATCGAGTACCTCGTCAAGCAGGATCGGGTGGCGGGTCAGGTAGGCGGCCGCCCAGACCGAACTGCCGATGATCTCGGCCACCTTGGTCAGCGTTTGCGGATACTGCTGCAGAAGGGCGAGGTAGGCGCCCCGCCGGCTGATCGTTTCAAAGAAGTCGAGGCCGCGCTGCCAGGTGGCATCCGGCGTTTGCGTGGCGGCCGCGGCGACGATCAGGCGCGGCCCCAGCGTATCGAGCCGCTCGCGGTTTTGTGCCGGCAACTGCTGGTATTTGGCACTCTGGCGGAAGCCCCTGAGCCGTTCAAGCATCGCCTTGGGGTGCCTGAAGCCCATCTCGGAGAGCGCCTCCAGCGCATCATCTCCCTCGGTCTGTTCGAACCACAGACCGGCCAGGGCATGGGTGCCTTCCTCCGGGTCGGAGAAAATCTCCTCGAAGTGCCTGGCGACACGCTGGCGATGCATGTCGAGCACCACCAGCAGCGCCGGCCAGTCGGGGAAATTCATCGCGGCGGCGATCAACCCGCGTTCCTCATCAGCAGTCGGCAGCATGTGCGTCTGCGCGTCGTTGACGTATTGCAGACGGTGTTCGAGGCGACGCAGAAATTCGTAGGCCTCGACCAGTTCGTGTTCGCTCTCGGCCGGCAACAGGCGGCGCGCGACAAGCAAAGGCAACACTTTGAGCGTGGGGCGGATCTGCAGGGCCGGGTCGCGACCGCCACGGATGAGCTGGAAGACCTGGGCCATGAATTCGATTTCACGGATGCCGCCGGGGCCGAGCTTGATATGCTCGGCCATGTCCTTGCGCGCGACCTCGCGGCGAATCTGCGCGTGCAGGTCGCGCATGGCGTTGATGGCGCCGAAATCGAGGTATTTGCGGAAGATGAAGGGGCGCGAAATCCGTTCCAGCATGGCGCGCCATTCGGGTTGCAGGTTGTCACCGTCGTTCATCACCCGCGCCTTGATCCAGGCGTAGCGTTCCCACTCGCGACCCTGGGCGATGAAGTAGTTTTCCAGCGAGGTGATCGAGCCGACGAGCGCTCCCGAATCACCGTTCGGCCGCAGGCGCATGTCGACGCGAAAGACCTGCCCGTCGCCGGTGATTTCGCCCAGCGTGGCGATCAGGCGCTTGCCGACGCGAACGAAGAAGTCGTAAGCCTCGATTTTGCGTCCGCCATCCGGCGTGCCGGCCGTTTCGCCGTCCTCGGGGTAAACGAAAATGTAATCGACGTCCGACGAGACGTTCAGCTCGCGTCCGCCAAGCTTGCCCATGCCGATGATCAGCAGACGTTGCGGTCGCCCCTGCTTGTCCAGGGGTTCGCCGAACTGGGCGGCGAGCAGGCGATGCACGAAGTCGAGCGCAAAGTTGGTGGTGAGATCGGCGAGTTGCGTCATGGTCTCGACCACTTCGGCCAGCGCGGCCTGACCGCCGATGTCGCGTACGATGAGGGTGGCCATGACCCGCTGGCGAAGGCGGCGCAGGCTGCGTTTGAGGCTCTCTTCGCTGTCCGGTGCCTGCGCCGAAAGAAACTCATGCATCACACCGCTGTCCAACGGTCGGCTTGAATAGTCTTTCAGCCAGGCCGTGATCTCCGGGTGTGCTACAAGCAACTGGCGCAGGTAGCGACTGTGCGCCAGTGCGGGTTCCCATTCGGGCAGGGGCAGCGTGTCGGGTGTGTCGGTCATGTTCTCGTTTTCGTGGCAAAGCGATGGAACGGTCAGGGCATCAAACTTCACTTTTCGCCCCGGTAGCGGGCTTTTAGCTTTTCCTGCGCCTTCT
>CAIVZW010000377.1 GCA_903910495.1 uncultured beta proteobacterium | reverse complement strand
TACAACGTCGCCCGCGCCATGCGTAAATGCTGGGGCCAGCGCGCCGCCGTCGTCACCGCCCTGCCCAAGAACGACATCGGCTGGCTGGTCGAAGACTTCATCATGCAAGGCGGTGTCGACATGAGTCACGTCATCTGGCGCGACTTCGACGGTCTGGGCAAGAACACCCGCGTCGGCCTCAACTTCACCGAAAAGGGCTTCGGCATCCGTCCGGCGCTCGGCTGCTCCGACCGCGGCTACACCGCCGCCTCGCAAATCCGCCCCGGTGAAGTCAACTGGGAAAAGATCTTCGGCGAAGAAGGCGTACGCTGGTTCCATACCGGCGGCATCTTTGCCGCGCTCGCCCCCAACACCGCCGAAGCCGTCATCGAAGCCGTTGAAGTGGCCAAGAAGTACGGCACCGTTGTCGCCTACGACCTCAACTACCGCGCCTCGCTGTGGAAGAGCCAGGGCGGCAAGGACGCAGCGCAGCGCGTCAATCGCACCATTGCCCGCTACGTCGACGTAATGATCGGCAACGAAGAAGACTTCACCGCCTGTCTGGGTTTTGAAGTCGAAGGCGCAGACGAACACCTGACGACGATCGAAACCGACAGCTTCAAGAAGATGATCCAGACCGCCGTCGCCGAGTTTCCCAACTTCAAGGTTGCCGCCACCACCCTGCGCAAGGCCACCACGGCCACGCTCAATGACTGGGCCGCGCTGCTCTACTACCAGGGCGAACTGTATCAGTCGATGGAACGCGACAACCTGGAAATCTACGACCGGGTCGGTGGCGGTGATGGTTTTGCCTCCGGACTGGCCTACGGTTTCCTCGAAGGCAAGGGGCCGCAGGCGGCGGTTGAGTACGGAGCAGCACACGGCGCGCTGGCCATGACCACCCCGGGCGATACCTCGATGGTGCGCGTCGAGGAGGTCGAAGCCGCCATGAAGGGCAAGGGCGCGCGCGTCATTCGCTGATCTTTGCAGTGAATCGTAAAGAAGCCTGGACAAGTTTGTGACTTGTTCAGGTTTTTTTTCGTCTAAATCCCCGTCTCGGAATACTCATTAACGACCCGGTGGAAATTGTTTCTGGCTGACAGTGAAGTAGTGCTCAGCCGTAAAGTGATGGTAGCCAGAAGCATTCAGTATCGGCCGAACAACGATAGGGCGGCGCATCAAGGAAAACAGGTTGCGCGAAATGAGAAGTAAAGCGCACGCTTGATATTTGAGGATCGCTTTCCAGTCGGAAGGAATGGTTCGCTTTCAGGAATGATGACGTGACCACCGGGTGATGGAAGACACAGTAACGCCTTCATGAAAGTCCCGGCCAGGAGAATCCCTGTGAGCACTTTCCAATGCGCTCTTCCAGGTTGGAAAGGATATTATTGTTTCATTAATGAATCATGTGTTTCATAATGAAATACGAATCAAGCTTGAAGAGCATTGCATCGGATCAGGAAGTCGTAATGAAACAAAGAGTAAATCGCTAAGACTGACTTGGTTATTGCTATAATTTCAGACTTAAAAAATCGGATGATCCTTGAACGAGCAATTTACCCCTTGATGTATCAAGGGAACGATTTTCTGCATCTTTTTCCCCACCGTTTGTTAAATGAATTCGGAGTGAAAGTCAGAATGCCAGCGCACACGGGTACCGGCTGATTCTCAACAGGAAGTTTGTTCGTGGCTTCCAGATCAGGCTGGCATCAAGACCTCAACAACGGGCTGACAATCTGTGTGATGGAAATCTTGCAGGTGCTGACAATTGACGGTTTGGGTGTAAACGATCATGGCGGCATCGTCAGATACTATGAAATACTCGCTTAAGTCGAAGTCAGATGGAAACTGATGTAATGGGGCTTAGCACGGCAATTCGTGCTGGGTTTGTCTATGTCTGGGTACGCAACTTGATGTTTCAAATAACAAGGAGGTTCAATATGCTTCGCATCACTACCAAAAAGCTGCTTGTTTCAACGCTTGCCGCGTCGGTTTTTGCCGCACTGACTGTCGCGTCCTCCGTCGCCTCGGCGGCCACCACACTGCGCTTCGGTCACGCCAATAATAATGGTGAGATTGCCACCGATATGTCACAGGAATTCGCCGACAAGGTTACCCAGAGGACCAAGGGTGAACTCACGATCAAAGTTTTTCCTGCTGAACAACTCGGCAAGGAAGTCGACTTGATTCAGCAGGTCAAATCTGGCGCGCTCGATATTTCGTCGCCATCAATGGCGGCAACGTCCAACCTTGTGCCTTCGCTTGAAATCTCCAGCGCCCCCTTCCTCTGGAGAGACTGGGCGCAGGCCGAAAAAGTCATCACCGGCCCCGCTTTCCAGCCGATATTCGATGAACTGCGCGACAAGCATGGCGTATTGGCTATTTCAAAAATCTGGTACTGGGGTTGGCGCAATCTGACTACCGGAACCAAACCGGTTAGCAAGCCTGAAGACATGGCGGGCATGAAGATCCGCGTTCCTGAATCACCTGTCTGGGTCGAGATGATCAAGGCCATGGGTGCTGCACCGACACCGATCCCCTTCGGCGAAGTCTATATGGCACTGCAGATGAAGCTGGTAGACGGTCAGGAAAATCCGATCCCGACGATCTACGCGCGCAAGTTCTATGAAGTCCAGGCGCATCTGTCAATGACGCGCCACATGCTGCAGAACAATTTGATAATCATGAACAAGCGCTCATTTGATAAGTTGTCACCCGAATTGCAGAAAGTGGTGATGGAAGAAATTGCAGCCGTGGTGGCGAAGAACACGAAACTGCAACAGGAAAGAGAGGGGAGCATGCTGGAAGAAATCCGCAAGTCGGGCAAGACGACCATCGTCGACCAGCCTGATCGTGCTGCGTTCGCCGCCAAGATGGGCCCTGCCTTCAAGAACCTCGAAGCGCGCTGGGGTACGGAAAATCTGCAGCGCGTTCGCGCCGCCGTCGACGCCGCGAAATAAGCGACTGCGAGGTTTGTCGTAACCAAAGGAAATACTGATTCGACTTGCTTCAATTCGACACACCGGCGAAAGCCGGTGTTCGGAGATCTGATGATCTGGCAGATTCAGTCATCCTCTCGGATGTTGTTATCTGAATGGTCGTTCGATCTCGATCAGTAAATCCTGTGTCCCTTCACTCCATCTGAGGCTGCTCATGGGTAATTTTTGCACTATTTTTCGTCGGGTTGACAATGCCATTTCCGCCGGTGAGGACTTTGTCGTCATGGCTCTGCACGGAATGATCGCCGGGCTGGTGATGCTTGCCGTGGTGTTGCGTTACGTTTTCAACAGTCCACTCACTTGGGGCGAGGAACTGATTGTTGCACTACTGACCTGGATGGTCTTTGTGGGAGCTGCGGCAGCGATACGATCACAGATGCATATCCGCATCGACGTGATGGCACCAATTTTCCGCATGGCCAAATTCAACTGGATCAATACGGTGACGCTGCTCTGCGGAATCGTGATCATGGCAGTGATGGCTTACGGTTGTATCGATCAGGTGCTCCAGGAAGCGGTTGTGGACTCGCCGATGATGGGCGTTTCGAAGGCGTGGTTCGTAGCGGCGATGCCGGTCGGGTTGGTGCTGATGCTGATTCATGTACTCAGGGCCTGGATGGATTTTGGCGCCGCGCCAGTGTTCCGTGGCGAAACCGAAGTACTGGTGATGAATGAAGGCGGTGTTCTGTGATTCTCCTGTGCATTTCCTTTATTGTTCTGCTGCTGATCGGGCTGCCGATTGCCCTGGCCATGCTGGGTTCCTCAATGCTGGTTATCGGCATGGAAGGCATTCCCTTGTCGCTCGTCGCGCAACGTGTCGTGACTGGTGTGCAATCCTTTCCACTGTTGGCCATCCCCTTGTTTACACTGGCCGGGTCCTTGATGAACGACTCGGGTATCAGCGAACGGCTTTTCGGATTCACACGCGCCTTTATCGGCCATATCCGCGGCGGGACCGCACATACCGCCGTTGTCGGCGAAGTTTTCCTGTCTGGCATTTCGGGGTCGTCGGTCGCCGATTGTGCTGCCTTGTCGAGGGTATTTGTGCCGCAATTCGCCAAGTCCGGTTATGGCGCCCCTTTCGGTGCTGCGCTCTGTGCTGCTGCGGCGACACTGGGGCCGATCATCCCGCCGTCAACGCTCATGGTGATCTATGCCTGGCAAGCCAATATCTCGCTTGGCGATCTGTTCTGGGCCGGATTGCTGCCGGGCTTGCTCATGGCGGCGGGAATGGTGGTGCTGACGGCCTACATTGCCCACAAACGGCAGTTTCCAAAGGATGCGCCGTTTGCCTGGAGTCGCTTTAAAACCGCATTCCGCGAAGCCGTCTGGGCCTTGTTCATGCCGGTACTGATCCTCGGCGGTTTCCGGATGGGTATATTTACCGCGACCGAGATCGCCGGCGTCGCGGCGTTTTACTCGCTGCTCGTCGGACTGTATGTCTACCGGACGCTGAAGTGGTCCCATGTGCCGGCAATCCTGCTGCAAACCGCCAAGGAAACCGCAGTCATCCTGATGATCGTGGCGGCGGCGGCGCCTTTCAGTTGGTTCCTGGGTGTCGAGCAGGCGCCCCAGATGTTGTCGGAAGCCCTGACGCATGCCACCGACAAGCCCTGGGTCATCCTGCTGATGCTGAACTTCGTACTGCTCATTCTCGGCTGTTTCATGGAAACCATCGCGATCATGATCATTCTGGTGCCGATCCTGATCCCGGTATTGAATCTCTTCCAGATCGATCTGGTGCACTTCGGCATCGTCCTGCTGGTTAATCTGACCATCGGCCAATTGACGCCGCCGGTCGGGGTGCTGCTGTTCGTCGCCAGTTCCGTGGCCAAGGTTCGTTTCGGGCTGGTGGTTCGCGAGGTCACTTCGTATGTCGGCGTGCTGATAGTCGTCCTGGCCATACTCACCTATGTTCCGTGGGTCTCACTGTGGTTGCCGCAAGCGCTGAAGTGAACGGGGTTGCGCTGTGTGATTGCTCGTGGTGTCTCACGTAGCGCTACGCTGACCTGCTTATTTGGAGAAAATGATGCTGCAAGTAAAAATGCCAGAAGCATTCAAGATCGAATACCTCGAGATCCCGGTGCCGGAGATCGGCGATGACGATGTGCTGGTTCAGATGAAGCGTGTCGGTGTCTGCGGATCCGACATCCAGATCTATCATGGCCGGCACAAATACATGAAGTTTCCGGTTGTACAGGGGCACGAGGGATCGGGCGTCATCGTCAAAGTCGGCGCCAATGTCGGAACCCTCAAGGCTGGCGACCGCGTTACGATTCAGCCGCAGGTGTTCTGTGGTGAATGCGCACCGTGTCGTAGCGGGCATTACAATGTGTGCAAGAACCTAAAGGTCTATGGCGTGCATACCAACGGGATGTTTACCGAATATTTTCCGGTCCCGGCATCAAAAGTACTGTTGATTCCGGAAGCCATGAGTTTTGACGAAGGATCTCTTGTTGAACCGGCTGCCGTTGCCACGGGTGCGATCCGCCGTTGCGGCGATCTGAGCGGGTTGAACATCGTCGTACTGGGCGCAGGCGCGATTGGAAATCTGGTGGCCCAAGTGGCGGTGGCCTCCGGAGCAAAGAAAGTAGTAATCACCGACATCAACCAGAAGCGTCTCGATATAGCGGCCAAATGCGGCATCCACGCCTGCGTGAATACCCGCGACAGAAAACTGAAAGAGGTGATTCTCGAGCAGTTCGGCGATGACGAAGCCGACATCATCATTGACTGTGCCGGCGTCAAGGCCATTTTCAACGAAGCCGTGGCCAGCGCACGCTGCTCGTCGAAGATTGTCGTCGTTGCCAATTACAAGGAGCCGGTGGAGATCGAGCTGCCGCTTTTCCAGCGGCGCGAGGTCGACATGATCGGGATCATGATGTATGTGCGGGAGGACTTCGAACGCGCCATTGATCTCATGGCACGGAAGGTCATCAATACGTCCTTGCTGATCAGCGATTATTTCGACATCCGCCAGATCGATGACGTCTATCCCTACATTGATAACAATACGGACACCATCATGAAAGTGGTGATCAAGATTTCAGAGTAGTTCGCAACTGAAGAGGCTGTTTGCTCTTCCTGAAGAACATTTACCAACGAGGAGAGTTCGATGAGTTTAAAACCAGAGAGCAAGAAGAATCTTGAGCGGCTGTGCAAGAAGTTCCGGCAGGACCTGATCAAGCTTCTTCATGGAATCCAGACCGGGCATCCGGGCGGGTCCTTGTCGTCGGCCGAGATCCTGACGACGCTGTACTTCGAGAAGCTCAATGTCGACGCGAAGAAACCGAAGGAC
>CAIVZW010000376.1 GCA_903910495.1 uncultured beta proteobacterium | reverse complement strand
GTCCGTTCCTGGACCACGCAGGCCGAAACGGCCTCGTCAATACTGGCAAAGCATCCCGCCGCCGTGGCGGCAAGCATGCAGACGCCAAGTGCCGAATCCCCCTGGCGAATGGTCTGCGTCTCCAGGCCCAGTACGTCGGTAATGATTTGCGACCAGACCGGGCTTTTCACCACGCCGCCCGCCATCACCGCCGACGTCATGTCCAGCCCGTCACGGCGAAACATGCTCAGGCAGTCGAGCAGTGAAAATGCAACCCCTTCCATCACTGCCCGGATGATTTGCGGCCAACTGTGCCGCTGGTCAAGCCCCGTGAAGCTTCCCCGCAACTCGGGGTTCCAGTAGGGGGCACGCTCGCCTTGAAGATAGGGATGGAAGAGCAGGCCGTCGGCGCCAGGCGCGGTCTCGGCGGCCAACTGGTCGAGATGCGCATAGCTTAACTCCGGCGCGTCGACGCCACGCATCGCCAGGCAAAGATTGCGTACCCATGCCAGGGACGTGGCGCAGGCGTTGGTGCCCGCCTGCTTGTAGAAGAGTCCGCTGACGATGTGCGGGTAGGTGAGGATTCCGTTGTTGAAGGCCGGCTTGTCGGTTACGGCCATGATCCCGCCTGCGCTGCCGACCCGGACCATGCCGAGTTCTCCCGGTTTCAGGATGCCACAGCCCACCATCTCGGCCGCTGAATCCAGGGTGCCGGCAATCACCGGCAGCCCGACGGGCAGTCCAAACCGGCGCGCGGCTTCTGCGCTGACTCTCCCGACCACGTCCATGGGTTTCGCCAGGCGCGGGAATGCACCGGCAGCTAACTGGCTGAGTTCAATCAGGGGCGACGACCATGTCTCGTTCCGGGCGTCCAGCATCAGCGTCGCCGCCGCGCTTGCCAGGTCCATGGATGCCTCTCCGGTCAGCCGGAAGATCAGGTAATCCTTTGAGCTGAGAAGCCGGCGGACACGCGAAAGGACCCCCGGTTCGTTATTCCATACCCACAGCAATTGCGGCAGCGTCCAGGTACACCCGGCTTCGTTCAACGCGGTTTCCTGCAGAAGACGATTATGGTTTGATCTCAGGAAGTCGACTTCGGCCTCGCTGCGCTGGTCACTCCAGAGAATGGCCGGCCGGATGACCTGATCGCTGTCGTCGAGCAGAACCGGAATATGGGCGGCCGAACACAGCCCGACGGCTGCAAGACCGGCGATCAGCGCCGGTTCGCGGGTTCGCAGTTCGTCAAGCGCATCGCGCATCGCCGCGATCCAGTCGTCCGGATTCTGTTCTGCCCAACCGGGATGCGGGCTATCAGTAGGGTACGAGCGTTCGGCGGTGGCGAGCAATTGGCCCGCAGCGTCCATGATCACGCATTTCAGGCTGCTGGTCCCGAGATCCATGCCCAGGACGCAGCGAGTACTCTTGCTCATGCTTACTTCGCCGTGGGTGACGACATGCGTTCACCGACCTTCTCGCGCAGTTCCTTGACGCCGGGTTCAAGCCCACTGAGCAGGGCATTGATGTCGGTGTTGCAAGAAATCAGGTTTACTCCTGCGGCGACGAGTTCGGCTGCAATCCCGATGTCGTAAGTCTGAATGCCCACGAGCACACCATGCCGCTGCGCCTTGGCGATCACCTGATCAACGATTTCGCGCATTTCCGGCGAACGAAGCGAACTGCTTATTCCGCAGGACAAGGAAAGATCCGAGGGGCCGATGAAAGCCATGTCGATTCCGGGGGTGGACAGAATATCGTCCAGATTGTCTATCGCCAGCTTCGTTTCGATTTGCGCCATCACCAGAATTTCTTCGTTGGCACGGACGGTGTACTCCTTCTGTGCAACACGCCTGAAACCCGTATGGGCACGGCACAGACTCAAACCCCGTTCGCCTTCGGGGGCATAGCGTACGTAGCGGACGATCTCCTCGGCCTGGGCACGGCTTTCCACACGCGGCACCATGATTCCTGCGGCTCCGAGTTCCAGCGCGGTCAGAATGTATTCCCGTCTGGTTTCTGCGATGCGCACAAAAGGCCGGCAGACTCCGCCGCGGAATCCGGCGATCAGCATCGCCAGGGCTTCTGGGCCATAAGCGCCATGTTCCTGATCGATGATCGCGAAGTGCATGCCGGCAGCGTCGAGGATGGCGCCGAGCATGGGTGTCTTCAGTTCCGAGACCATCAGTCCTGCTACGGCTTCGTTGCGCTTCAAAGCGGCTTTAATCCAGTTCGTAGCCATCGCTTTTATCCGAACAAAAAGTTGGGCAAAGCCACCACAAGGGGCGGGAAGGCAGTGATCAGCACCAGGATGCCCAGGAGGATGAACAAGAACGGCCACATTGCCCGGACCAGGGTCTCAAGCCGCATTCCTTCGAAGCCGCACAGACAGAACAGCAGGGTGCCAACCGGCGGTGTGACCAGGCCGATCATGCAATTGAAGACGACCATGACACCGAAATGCACCGGGTCCATGCCGATAGTAGTGGCTAGCGGCATGACAATTGGCACGAACATCATGATGTTGACGACGGGATCCGAGATGCAGCCGAGTACGATGAACAGCAAGTTGATGGCAAACAGGATGAAGATGGTGTTGCTCGAGATTCCAAGAACGAAGTCGGTAAATAGCTTCGGGATGCTCTCGGAGGTCAAGACAAATCCGAATATCGTGGCAGCGGGCAACAGGATCAGGATAGGCCCGCAGAAGATGAATACATTGCGCAGGCATTCGATAAATTTGCGCACGCCCATCAGACGGTAGGCGACAACCCCCAGAACCAGCGTGTAGAAAACCGCAAGCGCGGCGGCTTCGGTGATGGTGACGAAGCCCAGCCAGATACCGCCAAGCATGATCGCCGGGGTCAGCAGCGGAAAGAAGCCCCGAATGGTGGTGGCGATGACTTCGGCGAATGTTTGCCTCGGGCTGCACGGGTAGCCACGCTTCTTGGCGACGATATAGATGTAGATCATCATGAACAGGCCGATGATCAGCCCCGGCACCGCGCCGCCAAAGAACAGCTTGGCGACCGAAACGCCGGAGACCATCGAGAAAACGACCATCGGAATGCTGGGCGGGATGATCGGTCCGATCACCGCCGCAGTGGCGGTCACGGCGGCGCTGAACGGTGCTTCGTAGCCGTCCTTGACCATGGCCTTGTAGCAGATGCGCCCGATGCCGCCAACGTCGGCGACGGCTGAGCCGGACATGCCCGAGAAGATGATGTTGGAAACCACGTTAACGTGCGCCAATCCGCCCGGGATGAAACCCACCATCGCGTTGGCGAAATCGAAGATGCGCTTGGCGACACTCGAATGGTTCATCACCTCGGAAGCCAGGATAAATAGCGGAATGGCCAGCAGCACGAAGGAATCGAGACCGGTAAACATCTGGATCGCCATGAAGCCGAGATCAATTCCGGTCATCAGGGCATAGGCGGTGGCCGAGAAAATCATGGCGAAGGCGATCGGCATGCCCAGGATAAACAGCAGGACAAAGAGTCCCAGGAAGATGGTCAGTGCCATGACGGCTCTCCGTTGGTTACAGTAGCGATGTCTTGCACATCGCGAGCGATATGCAAGACGACATGGAGGCAGCAAAGCGTCATGACGAATGGCAGGATAGCGTAAGGATAGCGCTCTTGAATTTGCAAGCCGGTCGAAATGTGCAGCGAGTCGAGCGCCCGCCAACTCGGCAGAATGTAGACCCCGAAGACAGCCAGCAGAAGTCCGTCCATCAGCAGAGCAAGCCAGCGCCTGGCCCGCTCGCTCAAGAGGTCGATAAATGCCGTCACCCGAATGTGCTTGTTATCGGCGACGCTGTTGGCGCAGGAAAGAAACCCTATCCACACGAACATGTAGTTCGACAGTTCCTCGGCCCAGTAGAGCGGCTGCGAGAAGGCGTAGCGCATGACCACATTGAAGCAGATGACGGTGAACATGGTCAGCAGGCAGACGATGCCTATCGTCTGCTCAACCTTTTTCAGGGCCGAGTTATACATGGAGATTCCTTGCCAGTGGGTGGACTTGGTGATCAGCGTATGGCCTGAATCTTGTCGTACAAGCCCTGGAACTTCGGATACTTCTTGAAGACCAGCGAGACGCGCTGCTGGAACGGGGCTTTGTCGACTTCGATCACTTCCATGCCCTTGCTCTTGAGTTCCTCGAGCAGTTTCGCTTCGCCGCTGATGACTTCCTTGTCGATGGTATCGGCCTCGAAACTGAAAACTTCCTCGAAGATCTTCTTCTCACTGGCACTCAGCGAATCCCAGGATTTCTTCGACATGATGGTCCCCGACGTCGCCAGCATGTGCCCGGTGAGGATCAGGTACTTCTGCACCTCGTAGAACTTCATGGTCAGAATTTGCGTGAAGGGATTTTCCTGGCCGTCGGCAACGCCGCTGGCCATTGCCATGTAGACGTCACCGATCGGCAAGGGTGAGCCGTGCGCATTGAGGACGGTGGCCGCTTCGGGATAGGGCGGGAAATTGACGACGCGGATCTTCAGGTCCTTGAAGTCTTCCGGCGTACGGGCTTTCTTGTCCTTGGTCGTGGTGTGCCTGAAGCCGAAGGTGTACAGCGCCAGTTGCTTCACGCCGACCTTCTCACCGATGGTCTCCAGAAGCTCCCCGTAGACCTTGCTTTGCTTGAACTTGGCCCAGTGATCGTAATCGCGGAAGGTGTAGGGCGAGAGCAGGACGCCGGACTCTTCGTAGTAATCGATCGCGGTGTCGAGCGGGCACAGATCGAGTACGCCCATCTTCACTGCCTGGATAGCGTTCTTGTAATTCGCGTAGGTGCCGGCCGGAAAGATCTGCAGTTCGAACTTTCCGTTCGTTTTCGTTTTCAGCATCTCGTTTGCCTTGACGAGGCCCGAATGAACCGGGTGGTCGGTGTTAAAGACATGAGCTACCTTGAACGTCCGTTCAGCGGCAGCCAGCGCCTGAACAGAAAAAACCATCACGACGGCAAACACCGTCGCCAACACATTGGCCTTTTTCATTTTTTCGTCCTTTTCCCACGGAATGAATGGAATGGGGCTGCAAGTCCCGCGGCTTCAACTTGCTGACCCTGTCTTATGTGGCAGATATTTTTCCATTACACTATCCATTAATCAAACGATATATTTTACTGACATTGATAAAGAATATTAATAGGAGACAGCCGTGGAATTCCGTCAAGTTGAAGCCTTTATCGTGGTCTCGGAACAGGAAAGTTTCACTCGGGCAGGTGAGCTGCTGCACCTGACACAATCGGCAATCAGCCAACTAGTTCGTCGCCTGGAAGATGAGATTGGTGAAGATCTTTTCATCAGGAATGGCCGTTCCGTGCGTCCGACTCGTACCGGAACCGAACTCTTACCGGCAGCGATGGAAATCGTGCGCTGGCGAAAGGTGTTCGTAGACCGTTCGATGTCAGAACCGGCACAGATCACTGGAGGACTGCGGGTTGGAACGAGTGCGGCAGCTACCGCATTCCTGTGGGCTCATACCTTTCAGGCCTTTGCCCAGGCTTATCCGCGAGTGGAACTGGACGTTCGCACAACTCAACAGACCATGAACACGCTGGAAGACTTGCTGAGCGGTGAGCTTGACGTCGGCATCATGCCGTTTCCGGTGCCCCATCCGCGCCTGACCGGCGTGGTGCTTGGCCATCATGAATCGCTGCTCGTCGCTTCCCCTGAACACCCTCTGGCGGGGAAGACCAAACTGACGGTAGCTGATCTGGAAAATGCCAGGTTCATCCTGTACGAGCTTCGGATGAATTTCCGTGCGTTATCGAATTTGTACTTCGGGAGCCTTGGAATATCCCCCCAGATCGTCCTTCAGTCCAATGATACTAATCTGATACGGGCCATGGCCGAAGTCGGATTCGGGATTGCGTTCCTGCCTGATTGGGGGGTGCAGCGTGAACTTGAAGAACGTCGGCTGGTCGTGCTGCAAAAGCCTGGACCCCGTCAATTCGAGAATTTCGGAGCCATGTACCTGTCACGCGGGATCAGCCCGGCAGCACAGGAGTTTGTTCGATTCTGCAAGGAACACATCGATCTTCTGCCGCCAGTGGCACGCGGAGCGCTGCAAAGCAAAGTGAAAAAATAGCAAGACATTATCCGTTAAGGACGCTATTCGCTTCCGTCGTTCCCGCGCAGGCGGGAACCCGGTTAAATCTACATTCTGGATCCACGCCTAGGCAGGCGCGGATGACGAATATTTCAGTATTTCCTTAACTTCCTTCGCGATAATTTCTGTTGCATCGGGCATGAGCAGAAGATTTCGCGCAATGCTGGGTCAGCGGGGGAATCGGGCCGTGGCCGAAAAACGCCTGAAAATCGTTGCGAAACGTTCATTTGAAATCAGTCACTCAGAATATCCCGGAAAACTTTCAGGGTTTCTTCCACATCGCTCCCGGTGATTCCCCAGTGCGTGATCATGCGACAACCCGTCGTGGCAATCGGCTTGACCCGGATGTGCCGACCCAGGAGGGCTTCTGTCACCTGACCGGCATCCCGATCCACTGCCGCAAGGTCGATATAGACGATGTTGCTCAGCGTATTTCCCACATCCACCAGGCGTGCGTCGATCGCGGCCAGTCCCGTTGCCAGGCGTTTGGCGTTGACGTGATCCTCGAGCAGACGACCCTGCATCGTTTCAAGAGCAACGAGCCCCGCTGCAGCCATGTGACCCGCCTGTCTCATCCCGCCGCCGATTCTCTGGCGCAGCCAGCGGGCCCGGTCAATGAACACCCGGCTGCCGATAAGCAAGGAGCCGATCGGCGCTGCCAGCCCTTTGGACAGACAGAACTGCAGACAGTCGATCTCACGGCACATTACGGCCGGCGCTTCGCCGAATGCGACAGCTGCATTGAAAATCCGTGCGCCGTCGAGATAGACCGCAAGACCCTGCGCATGCGCCAATCCGGCCATGTCCGTCAGGTACGAGCCCGGCAGGGGAATTCCCCGATTCAGATTGTAGGTATTCTCCAGGCACAGCAAGCGGGTTACCGCAGACTGTATGCCTTTGGGACGGATGGCGCGGCGCACCTCGTCGGGATCGAAGCGCCCGGATTCGCTCTTCAGCGTACGGGCCTGGACGCCGGAAAGGGCGGCCAGGCCACCGACTTCAAGGTTATAGAGGTGGGTCTCTTCACCCAGCAGAACCTCATCACCCCGTTCTGTCAGCGCCATTACGGCAAGCTGATTGGCCATTGTGCCGGAAATCACGAACAGCCCGGCCTCCTTGCCGAAAAGCGCCGCGCCGGTCTCCTCCAGTCGCTGCACCGTCGGATCCTCGCGCAGGATATCGTCGCCGACTTCAGCTTCCATCATGGCCCTGCGCATTGCCGGCGTGGCCAGCGTCACCGTATCGCTACGGTAGTCTTTCCAATCAGGCATTGGGCACTTCCTCAACCTTGACCGCCTTGTTCATGATCATGGTCAGTGCTCCGTCGCCGGTGACGTTGGTTGCCGTTCCGAACGAATCCTGGATCATGAACAGTGCAACCATCAGACCGAGGCTGGTCTGGTCAAATCCGAGTACCAGTTCGAGAATACCGAGCGCCGCCGCCACCGATCCGCCCGGAACACCGACCGCTGCCACTTCGATGAGGCCGAGCAGAAGAATGAACGGCAAGAACATTTCTATCGTGGGGAGTTGACCGGTAGTCAGCAGCATAACGGTCATCGCCGACATGGTGATGGCCATGGCCGCACCCGGAAGGTGGGCGACGTTGAACAGCGGGATGCAGAAATTGACAATCTCTTTTCGGAGGAATGGCACCTTGTGCGCGCAATCGAGAGCCACCGGCAGTGTCGCCGCGCTGGACATGGTTCCCATGGCCGTGAAATAGGCCGGAAGCATCTTGAGCAGAACGGGGAATGAATTGCGCTTGGTATATATGGCGGCGATCGTGAACAGGATCAGCAGCCAGAACCACTGCAGGGGAATGATCAGCAGGATGACCTGGAGAAATGCCTTGGCTGTGGGGATCAGTTGCCCCTTGGCGGTGATTTCCATGAAGACCATGGCGATGAAGAACGGGAACACGGGCAGGAGTCCGCGCCGGATCAGGATGGTGATGATGGCATTGAACTGTTCCAGCAGGACGCCAGCCTCTTTGGCCTTGATCCAGGTAATGCCCAGACCCAGTACGATGGCAAATACCAGCGCGCTCATGATCGGCATGATCCCCGGGATTTCAATCTTGAGGTAGGGCACAATCGGAATCGCCTTGGTCAGGGCGGCCGAAACGATTCCCGTATGTAGCAGCGCAAACGAGCCGACGAAATAAGTCAGCAACTCGGCGGCGATGGTCGAGGTATAAGCCAGAACGAGCCCGATGATGAGCGCGCGACCGGCACCCTGTCCGTAATCGGCAATGCCTTTGGCCACGAAGGCGATGATCAGGAGCGGGATGATGAACTTGATGTATTGACCCAGCACAAAGCCC
>CAIVZW010000375.1 GCA_903910495.1 uncultured beta proteobacterium | reverse complement strand
CAGAGGCGGATTGCAGCCTGTGCCTCTGGTCGTGGAGGGTCTATCATGCCGACCATGCCCAAAAGTATGAGATGATCAAATGGCGCCTCATTTTCGCTTTGCGTTGGCTTGTAAGCCAGGGCAAGCACGCGGAGAGCACGTCCGGCAATGTCGGCGTTGATATTCGACAATCGTTCCCGATCTGCCTCGGTTAGTTCCTCTACTCTATCTCTGCGCTGTTCATACGTGCAGGCAGGTAAGATGGACTCCAGCGCACCTTTTGCAAAAATGATAAACCCGCTTCCGTCTTGCGTAGGGACTTTATGAACAGTTGCCATGCGTCGATCGCGGGCGTCAAAGGGGATTTCGTTTACGGTGGGATAGTCCACACGCTCGGATTCAGCCTCAAGTCCCAACTTTGCTGCGGCAACCACCAGCGCCCCTTCGGTTGGGTCGCCCACAATATTCCAGTGATCTGCGTCCTGTTGCAGAACGGATGTATTGCACAACAAACCGGCGCGCAGCATCAACGTAAGAGTTGCATCTGCTTGTGCGGCGATTTGCCTACCAGCTTCGCTGAATTCCCCTTTTGGTTCATAACCGACGCCGCTGATATGAACGGTTTGCTCTGCCAGATGCATCTCGCGCACGGTCATTTGGTTTTGGGTAAGTGTGCCAGTCTTGTCGGTACAGATGACGTTAGTCGAGCCAAGTGTTTCCACTGCGGCTAAACGCCGCACGATGGCGCGGCGTTTAGCCATACGGCGCATGCCGAGTGCCAGTGCGATGGTTGCAACGGCGGTCAATCCTTCTGGTACTGCCGCGATAGCCAGTGCCAGGCTGGTCTCAAGCATGGACAAAAACGATTCTCCCCGCCACATTCCGATGATAACCATTATGACGGCAATGAAAACAGCCACCAAAGCCAGGTAACGTCCCAGCCGATCCAGTCGCTGTTGCAAAGGTGTTTGCTCTTCTTCCACCCCCGCCAGGAGCGTTGAAATTTTTCCGATCTCTGTAGCCTCGCTGGTGGCAGTGACAATCGCCCGTCCGCGTCCTTGTGCAACGGCTGTACCGGTATAAACCATCGTTATTCGCTCTGCCAGGGAAATGTCAGCAGAGAGCACAGCTTGACTATCTTTATCAACCGGCAGAGACTCGCCAGTGAGCGCCGCCTCGTCCAGACGCAGACTCCATGATTCGATCAGGCGCGCGTCGGCGGGGATGCGGTCACCTGACTCGAATGCGATGATATCGCCAGGAATTAATTCGACCGACGGGAGGTCGCGATGAACTCCATCCCGTACCACCTCTGCGAGAGATACGGTCATCGCCTTGAGTGCCTGTACCGAGCGTTCAGCGCGGTATTCATTGACGAATCCAAGCAGGGCATTCAGTAGAAGTACGACCAGAATCGAAATGCCTTCCAACTCGTCGCCAAGGATGAAGGCGATGACTGCCGCCGAGACGAGCAGGATCGTCATTACGCTCTTGAATTGGTTGTAGAAGATGTGCCAGGGCGAGTTGGGGACTGGCTCTGGAAGCCTGTTTGCGCCATGTTGGGCGAGGCGCGCTTGAGACTCTGTAGTTGTCAAGCCGTTTTCAATATCAGTCTTCAACTCAAACTCACTTTGGGCAGGGGTGAGAGTATGCCAGATATGTGCGTTCTTTGTAATTTCCAT
>CAIVZW010000374.1 GCA_903910495.1 uncultured beta proteobacterium | reverse complement strand
TCGAAGAAAGAGTAGACGACGTTGATGACGAGCAAGAAGAAAGTGGTCGGCGAAAGCAGCGGAAAAACAATGGTCCAGAAGCGGCGCCAGGGTGAAGCACCGTCAATGGCGGCGGCTTCGATCAGCGACTTCGGAATCGACTGCAGTCCGGCCAGGAAAAACAGAAAATTGTAAGAGATCTGCTTCCATACGGCGGCAACGACGATCAGCGCCATCGCGTGACGCGAATTGAGCAGATGATTCCAGTCCAGGCCAAGCATGCGCAACCAGTAGGCGATGACGCCCATCGGTGAGGCAAACATGAACAGCCAGAGAACGCCGGCGACCACCGGTGCGACGGCATACGGCCAGATCAGCAGGGTCTTGTATATGCCAGCACCACGCAGTACCCGATTGGCCATGACCGCCAGCAACAGAGCGATGCTCAGGCCGCAGACGGCGACGAGAATCGAGAAAAACGCCGTGGTCTCGAACGACTCGAGGTAGCTAGTATCGGCGAACAGCCTTTCGAAGTTCTCCAGGCCGACAAACTCGCTGTTGTTGCCGAAGGGATCCTGCGACATGACGCTCTGGCGCAGTGCCTGTGCCGCCGGCCAGAAAAAGAATACCAGGACGATGGCCATCTGCGGCGCAATCAGCAGCCACGGCAGCCAGGATGATTTGAAACGGACGCGTTTTTCCATAAGAAAACCCGGCCATTTGGGCCGGGCATTTAAGTTATGACTTGTTGGCTTTCTGGAAGCGCTCGAGTTGCTCGTTGCCACGGCTCACGGCGGTATCAAGACCTTCTTTCGCAGACCGCTTGCCGGCCCATACCTGCTCGAGCTCCTCGTCGATGATATTGCGGATTTGCACGAAATTGCCGAGACGGATACCGCGCGACTTGTCGGTCGTCTTGCGGATCATTTGCGTCACGGATACATCGGTGCCGGGGTTCTGTTTGTAGAAACCGCTCTTCTCGGTCAACTCGTAGGAGGCGATGGTCACCGGCAGGTAACCCGTGCGCTGGTGGCTCTTGGCGGCTTCCGCAGGGCGTGACAGGAATGCGAAGAACTGGCCGATACCCTTGTACTCGGCCGGCTTCTTGCCCGACATCACCCACAGGCTGGCGCCGCCGATTACGGTGTTCTGCGGCGCACCTTCAACATCGGGATAATACGGCAGCGTCGAAATCCCGCCAGCGAATTTGGCGTTGCGCTTGACACTGCCATAGAGCGCTGAACTCCCGGTGGTCATCGCGCACTCACCCGAGACAAAGGTGGCGTCCGCCGCATTGCCGCGGCCCTTATAGACAAACAACCCCTGTTTGGCCATATTGGACAGGTTCTCGATGTGACGCACGTGCAACGGGGTGTTGAAAGTCAGCCGCGTATCGATGCCGCGCATGCCGTTGCCCTTGGTGGCGAACTCGACGTTATGCCAGGCCGAGAAGCTTTCCAGTTGCGTCCAGCTCACCCAACTCGTGGTAAACGGGCAGGCGTGCCCGCTGGTCTTGAGCTTGGCCGCTGCCTGAGTAACTTCGATCCAGGTCTTGGGCGGTTTTTCGGGATCCATTCCGGCGGCCTTGAAGGCATCCTTGTTGTAATGGAATACGGTCGTCGAGCTGTTGAACGGGAAACTCAGCATCTGGCCGTTTGGTGCAGTGTAGTAACC
>CAIVZW010000373.1 GCA_903910495.1 uncultured beta proteobacterium | reverse complement strand
TGCGCCGATCCCGCCGACCAGCAGCGAGCATGAGAGCAGGAGCGGGAGCATTACTTTATGCATAGCCTTGAAATGTATTTGAAAAACGGGGCACTGTAAAGGTGCTGAAGCAATCGTCCACTACAACTATGTTCATAATTCGTAATTATGAATACAATTTACATTCGCGAAGGGTGAGGAGAACATGGATTCCTTTAAGGCATTGCAAATCGGGGAGCCTGACGGCCAGTTCGTCAGCGGCTTTGTTCATCTGGACGAAAGCCGGCCTGATTTCTGCAGTGTGACCAGGTGTGCCGTCTGCTCATGCGTCGTCTACATCGGGATGGCTTGATATGTCTGACGATCTGCCACGTATTCTGATTGTTGATGATTCGCGGGTCGTGCGCATGTCGCTGATTCAGCACCTCAAGGGACATTACGAGGTGCGTGAGGAGGGTGACGGTGAAGCGGCCTGGCAGTCGCTGGTCGTTGATCACTCGATCCGGGCGGTCATCTCGGATTTGCAGATGCCGAAATTGAATGGTTACGAACTGCTGGAGCGGGTGCGCACGTCGAAGCTGCGCCGCTTGCAGCAGTTGCCGTTCATCCTGGTTTCCGGCGAGGAGACCGAGGATGAACGTGTCAAGGCGAGGGATCTCGGGGTTTCCGACTTTGTCACCAAGGGGGCTGGCGGCACGGAAGTATTGACTCGTCTGAATAATTTGCTGGCGTTGACCAGCACTCGGGAGAACCTCGATGCCGGCCGTGAGCAGATGGTTCAGGATCCGGTCAGCGGATTATTTACCCGGAAGTATCTGGAGTTGCAGGCGGCTCAGGCGATGTCGCACGCGTCCAGGCATGGGGTCGATGTCAGTGTGATGGTACTCGGCTTCGATGGTTTTTCCGGCATGTGCGAGCGGCTTGGTGAACAGGTGGCCGAGCAGGTGGCCAACCGTTTTGCCAAGATGCTGGGTGGCAAGATGCGGCATGAAGACAGTCTTGGCCATTTCGGTAGCGGTCAGTTTGCGGTCGTTTCGCCCGGGACGGCGCCAGCTTTTTGCGCGACGTTTGCCGAACGTGTTCGCGAGGCGGTCGAAGTGGCGCGCCTTTCGGTGCAGGGGCAGACCATTGCCTTGACGGTCAGCATCGGTCTGGCCAGCGTGCCAACCGATCAGGCTGGCTCAGCCAGCGCTTTGCTCGATTTGGCCGGGCATCGCATGGAAACTGCCATGCAGGCCGGTGGCAACTGTACCGAGTCGGGGGGCGTTTTGCCTGCCTCCAGGCCAATTTCGATCCACCACGCCCTTGAACTGCTGGCGGCCAACCGTCAGAACGTTGTGATTCCGCATTTGCCGGCGCTGGCCGAGCGCTTGTTGCCGCTGATGCGACTGATGAATCAGGAGCTGGATTTCGAGCTGCCTGTGGATGAGATAGAAGTGCTTTTAAGCGAACGGAAACCTGAAAACAATTAGTCCGTTTCGTATTTTGTTGTGCAGGAAAACCTATTGATAGAGGGAATTTTATGGCAACGTACAAGGAGTTTCACCAGTATTCCATCGACAAGCCCGATGCGTTCTGGACCGAGCAGGCTCAGCTTATCGACTGGAAGGAACCGTTTTCCCAGGTTTGTGACTATTCACGTCCGCCGTTTGCCAAGTGGTTCGTCGGCGGCAAGACCAACCTGTGTCACAACGCAGTCGATCGTCACGCCGCCAAGCGTCCGAACGACCGGGCCTTGATTTACGTTTCGACGGAAACCAACGAGGAGAAGATCTACACTTTCGCCGAGTTGCAGCGTGAAATCGAGCGCATGGCGGCGATCTACCAGAGCCTGGGGGTCAAGAAGGGCGACCGTGTGCTGATCTACATGCCGATGATCGCCCAGGCTTGCTTCGCCATCCTGG
>CAIVZW010000372.1 GCA_903910495.1 uncultured beta proteobacterium | reverse complement strand
CATCAGTTTGATTCCCGCAGCTGCAAGACGTTTATGCAGCATGTAGCCATGCGCGGAAAACGTGTGGACGGGTGAATTAGGCAGCATCTCCACCAAAGTAATATTCTTGACACCCTTCTCAAGCAAGAAATCAACTGTTTCCATCCCCACAAGGCCGCCGCCGATAACCACAACGTTATCTTTTGGCTGAACCTCGCCATCCATTATCTGCCAGGCATCACAAACAACTGATGAGTTAATTCCTTCGACAGGGCAGGTGGATTTGTCTGCGCCGATGGCCAGGATGACCGCATCTGGTTTAACCGCTTCGATCATAGCTTCGGTGACTTCGGTGTTGGTTTTTATATCCACACCTTTCTTTTTACAATTTGCCGTGAGTGTTGAAATGTATTTTGCATATACTGCTTTATGTGGCGCCTTTGCTGCATAACGGACATTTCCGCCCGTTTCTGTTTCCCGTTCAAATAGCGTCACATGATGGCCAAGACGCGCAGCCTCATCAGCGGCGGTGAGGCCACCAGGGCCTCCACCAACAATCCATACGTTGCGGCGAATTGCAGCAGGGCCTTCCGGATAGAGAAGTTCCTGGCCTGTTTGCGGGTTAATCGCGCACCGAATAGGTAGCTGCTCCAGGGCCAGTCGTTCAATGCAGCCCTGATTGCAGGCGAGGCATTCCAAGGTATCTTGGGGATGACCTTCTCTGGCGTTTTTCAGGAAATCAGGGTCGGCCAGATGTTGCCTGGCCACAGCGACAAAATCCGCGTCACCACGGGCAATGACTTCATCCATAACGTAGGGATCAACGTAGCGTCCGACGGAAATAACGGGGACATTTGTCACTTCTTTTACTTTACGCGCCAGATATGCCTTGAAGCCTGGATCGTATTCAATCGGTGCGCTCGGGTTTGGTGTGTCAATGTTCACTTCCGCGCTGCCATGAGTGCCAAAAGACACATTGATCATATCCGCACCGGCACTGACCAGATCAGGGATAATGGTCTGCATATCAGCTATGGTATAACCGTTCTTGATGCACTCTTCGCCGGAAATCCTAATGGACATGGGGAAATCGCTGCCTACCTGTTTGCGCACTTCCCGAAGGCACTCGATCATGAACCGAGACCTATCTCGGAAATCGCCGCCGTATTTATCGGTGCGCTGATTGCAATTGGCCGAAAGAAATTGCATAAGCAGATAGCCGTGCGCTCCGTGAAGTTCTACTGCATCAAAGCCGGCCTTGCGTGCCCGAACTGCCGCGCTACCGAATGCAGCGATAGTCTCCTCAATATCTGCAAGCGTCATCTCCAGCGGCGCTCCTAAAAAACCGAAGATGTAGCTGGGTATGGCTGAAGGTCCGATTGCCTTGTTTTTCCGTTGAAGCAGATAGTTTTCGCGGCCTGTATGATGCAACTGCATGGCTATTTTGCTGCCCTGAGCATGCACCACATCGGCAAGTTTGGTCAGGCCGGGAATAAACTTATCATCCCAGACGGCAATGCAGTTTCGTGAGGCCGATCCAAGCGGGTGCACTTCCGTAATCTCAGTAATGACGAGACCTGCGCCGCTTTGTGCCCTACGTTTT
>CAIVZW010000371.1 GCA_903910495.1 uncultured beta proteobacterium | reverse complement strand
GTTGTCGTTACGCAGGAAAACGCGGACGCGCGGGTGTTCCTGCAGCATCACGATGCCGCTGGCGATGCGCAGCAGGTCATCCGTGCCGATCTCGATCAGCTCCTCGCGCGGATAGGTTTCGAGCACGTTGATCAGGGTCTTGTCGCGGTAGCTGCCGGAGGCGAAACCGCAGGCGGAACGTACCGCCGTGACCTTGCTGCGCACGACCGGGATGTCATTGGTCGAGATGTGGTAGACGTGCATGGCGTAGAGGCCGACGAAGACGTGTTCGCCAACGATGTTTCCGGCCTCGTCGCGATGGTGTACGCCGATGAAGTCGAGGTAGTTCGGGCGGTGCAGCGATGAACGGCCATCCGCCTTGACCAGCGTCAGTGCCGACGGCATGCGGGCAATCTCATCCAGATTCCCCGGGATGCCGGCGAGGCAGCGGCCGAAGCGCGGGTGGTCGGTTCGTCGCAGCAAGCCAAGACCGCCGTCCGCTGAGCGCTTCAGTTCGCCGGCAGCGTTGTCGGCCTGGTAATGCGTATAGCCGAGAAAGACGAAATTTTCAGCGGCAATCCAGCGCAGGAATTCACTGATCTCCTGATTCTCGGGGTTCGCTGACTTTTCGAGGTCGGCGATGGCCAAGGCAACGCTCTGGCGCATCGGGACATGGTCTTCGACGGCGGCGCGGACGTCGACGAGGACTTCGACAATCTCGGCGCGCAAGGCCTCGATCAGGAGAGCATCGCCGATGCGGTCGATTTCAAGATGAATCCAGGATTCGGTGCGGGTACCGGCAGACCCGATCACGGCAGTCCGCTGCAAGAGGCCTGCCGCATCGCGTTCAACGCCGAGCAGCGGATGCATCAGTTTATGAATTGCCAGGCCATGGCGATAGACGGTCATGGTGATCGAATCGACCAGGAAGGGCATATCGTCGGTGACGATGTCGATCACGGTATGCGGCGAATGCCAGCCGTGCCGGTCGAAATCGGGCGTGCAGGAGGCAATCGCCGCCTGACCGGGGAGCCGTGAAAGGCCAAGGCGATGGTGCTGGAGCGCAGCGCCGTGCAGTTCTTCGGGGCTGGCTTCGCCGAAACTATCGATATCAGTGTCGGCAAAATACTGTTCGAGATGTTCGGCGAGGGCTGCCGATACTTTCTGGCGGGCGGATATTTCGCGCAGGTTGCGCAGCAGGCTGTTATCAGTCTCCGATACGATGCTCATGTTTTCACCTCTGTTGTGGAATGCCTGACGGCACTCTGCGTAGTGTCAAAACTGTTGTCGTTCAAAATCTGGAGCAAGTACAACTTATCGGTATCATGAATCGGCTGGCAAGCCGACTTGATGCAAAATATTCAAGTACCGGTAAAAGCACCTTCCTTGACGACCCAATGTACAAGACTATTTTTAATGGGTTTTGCCGAAATTACAAACGATTCATACTCATAACATCATTCTGTTTCAGAATCAATCTAAAAACCGGACTGAACGTGACAATGGCCGCAACGCCTATTTTGCGCGTATCTGGCCCTGGTCAACTGTGAACTTTGTTTTAGCCCCTGCCCCAGGCAACAAAGGCAGACACAACACAATGCAGGAGCACAGCAAGCTAGCGGATACTAACCAGCTTCTCGCGCGGCCCGTCGGCCACCACGCGCCCGCCATCCATTGCAATCACCCGTTTGACCAAGCCCAGCATGATGATGCTGTGCGTCGTCATGAGCAGCACGTCATCCTCACCAAGGAGCTTGGGCAAGCGCTCGGCCAGTTGCCGTTCGCTGTCCGGATCAAGCCCGAGCGTCGGTTCGTCAAGCAGGAGAATGCGGCTCGGCTGCGCAAAAGCCCGCGCCAG
>CAIVZW010000370.1 GCA_903910495.1 uncultured beta proteobacterium | reverse complement strand
CGCTGGGGCGAGTCTCAGGCCGCCAGTCACCCACAGGTGATGATGGCGGAGCGGATTGCCAAGGAGGTCAAAGAAAAAACCGGCGGGCGTATTGACATTCAGGTATTCCCCAACAGCCAGCTGGGATCGAACAAGGACATGGTCGAGATGGTCTCGTCCGGCGCGCTGCAGATGACGACCGAAGGTGCTGGCGCGCTGGCCGCTTTTTTGCCGCAGCTATCGGTCATTGAAGCGCCTTACCTCTGGCGCGACGCTGCGCACATGGCCAAGTTGAGCGCGACCCCGTTCTTTGCCAAGCTCAACGAGGATCTGGTGGCCAAGCGCGGCATGCGCATGCTCAACGTCACCTATTACGGTAAACGCCATCTGACGACGGGTAACAAGGCGGTACGCACACCTGCCGACATGGTCGGCCTGAAGCTGCGCGTGCCGCCGGTGGATGTCTTCCGGGCGATGGCCGAAGCCTGGGGCGCGCGCGCGACTCCGATCACCTTCGGTGAGCTCTATCTCGCTCTCAGCCAGGGCGTGGTTGATGGTCAGGAGAACCCACTGCCAACGATCCAGAGCGCCAAATTATACGAGGTGCAGAAATACCTCATTCTGACCGAGCACGTCCTCACACCGCGCGTGGTGGTCGTCAACGAAGCCTTCCTGAAAAGTCTGAGCGCGGCTGACCGCACGATCTTCCATGCCGCTTTGGCCGCCGGAGAAGCCTGGCAGAACAAGGAACTTCTGAGCCAGGAGGCTTCGCTCGTCAGCACCCTGAAAACCCAGGGGATGACGGTTATCGAGCCCGACCTTGCGCAGTGGCGCAAACTGGTTCTCGATTCAGTACCCAAGAAATTCGAGGAAAAGTGGGGTAAAGGCACGTTCGAAGCCCTGTTGGCGCTCTAAAGCAGATGATGAGCCAGACCAAACCCAGAGGCGCAATTGCCATTCTGGACGCTTGTCTCCATGCCTTTACCGGCGTCCTGGTGGCGGTATTGTTGTGCACCGTCACTCTGGGCATCGTTTTCAGGGCGATCAATGATCCCTTGAGTTGGACGGATGAGATCAGCGGCTTCCTGATGGTCTGGCTGGCTTGCCTGGGCTGGATGATCGCCACGCGGCACGGCACGCACATTCGTATTCAGCTGTTACAGGGAATGCTGCCAGAAACCGCGTGGCGAGGGTCCGAAGTGATCATCCAGATCGGTGTTGCCATCATCGGCGGCGTGGTGGCCTGGTACAGCATTCACCTGATGCGGGTCAATTCCGACATTGAAGCGATGTCAGTTCCCGTGTCGGTGGCCTGGATGTACGCGCCACTGCTGCCGGCGGGTTTGCTGACGTTGCTGCAGGCGCTGGCTGACATGCGCAAATCGAAACCTGTCTCAAGCAAAGTCGAGGGGGCGTGACCATGGTCGGATTGATGTCGAAAATATTCGGCGGGTGGGTCGTCGCGATCATGACCGGTATGCCGCTTTATACCTCGATGGCGCTGGCCACGCTGGTATTCATCTCGATCAACGGCATGCCGGTTTCCACCCTGCCGCAAAAGATGGCGGGCGCGATGAACGCGTTCCCGATCGTCGCCGCACCGCTCTTCATCCTGATGGGCAACATTCTCGGGGCGGCCAAGATCACCGACCGCATCGTTATTTTCGCCAGCGCTCTTATCGGCTGGATACGGGGCGGTTATGCCCATGCCAGTATCCTGACGTCGATGATCTTTGCGGGCATGGTCGGATCGGCAGTAGCGGACGCGGCAGGGTCCGGGGCAATTGAAATCCGTGCCATGCGCAAGGCCGGTTACCGGCCCGAGACGGCGGCCTCGATTACGGCAGCGGCGGCTACCATCGGGCCGATCATTCCGCCGTCGCTGCCCATGGTCATCTACGGTGTCGCCGCCGACGTTTCCATTGGCAAGCTGTTCATGGGCGGCCTGATCCCCGGTGTGCTGATGGGTGTTACGCTGATGCTGATGGTTGGCGTGGTAGCACGGCGTGAAGGAATGGGCCGCGTTCCATTTGCCGGTTTTCGTGTGCTTGGCCGCGCCTTTGTCGACTGCTTCTTTGCGGTAATGACGCCGGTGGTGATTCTGGGAGGCATGTTCAGCGGTTTCTTTACGCCGACTGAAGCAGCGGCAGTCGCCTGTCTTTACGCCCTGTTCCTCGGCTTTGTGGTCTACCGGACCCTGGAGTGGAAACATATTGGTCCGATCCTGATCGACACGGCGGAAACGACCGGCGTCGTCATGGTGCTGGTCATGGCGGCCGCCTCGCTTGGCTGGTGCATCTCGATCTCGCGGCTGCCGCAGGCGCTGACGCCACTGCTCATGGCGAACATTCAGAGTCCAATGCTGTTCCTGCTGCTGGTGAATCTGTTTCTACTCATCGTCGGTTGCTTCATGGAAGCGCTTGCCGCCATGCTGATCCTGATTCCGATTCTGGCCCCGGCGGCAATAAGCTATGGCATTGATCCGGTACAGTTCGGGGTTATCGTGGTACTCAACCTGATCATCGGCACGGTCACTCCGCCCGTAGGCGTTGTTCTGTTCGTGGTGACCCGGATGGCCGAAATTTCGTTTGAGACCCTGGCTCGCGCCATTCTGCCCTGGCTGATACCGCTGCTGACGGTGCTGCTGGCGATCACACTCTGGCCGCCGCTGACGACATGGCTGCCGCAATTTATCGTCCGTAGTTAAACGCTGCGGAGTGCGGCACCTGATCGCTTCCGTCGTTCCCGCGCAGGCGGGAACCCAGTTAAAACAACATTCTGGATCCCCGTCTGCACGGGGATGACGAATACTTCAGCTTTTTCCTTAGCTTCTCGGGCGACCTCTTACGCTGTCTGGCGTCGTATAATCAGGCTCTTACCCCCTATTCAAGACGAAACACCCTGATGACTCACGATATCAAGACCCACCTTGCCGACCTGATGCGTGCCGCACTGAACAGCGTGGCGCCGCATCAGACAGATACGGCCATCGTTCTGGAACGCCCGAAACAGGCCGCACATGGCGACTTTGCCTGCAATCTGGCCATGCAGCTTGCGCGTTTGATGAAACGCAACCCGCGCGAACTGGCGCAGTTGCTGCTCTCCGAAATTCCGAAATCTCCTTTTGTCGGCAAGACCGAGATTGCCGGCGCCGGCTTCATCAATTTCCACCTGCTCCCCTCGGCCAAGCTCGAAGTCATCCGCAGCGTTCTGATCCAGGGAAACTCTTTTGGCCGCTCAACGCTGGGCGGAAAGAAGAAAGTGCAGATCGAATTCGTTTCGGCCAATCCGACCGGCCCGCTGCACGTCGGGCACGGCCGCGGCGCGGCCTATGGAGCCAGCCTTGCCAACCTGCTGGTCTACGCCGGATGGGATGTTACCCGCGAATACTATGTGAATGATGCCGGCCGACAGATGGACATTCTGTCGGTTTCGACGTGGTTGCGCTATCTCGCCCTTTACGGCGAGGACGTTCTCTTTCCGACCAATGCCTATCAGGGCGATTACGTCTGCGGCATGGCCGAGCAGATGAAAATCGCGCATGGCGACAAGTTTGTCCGTTCGCTAAAGGCCGTACTGCAAGGCACGCCCGGGCTGCCGGAAAACGAGCGCACCGATGACGAGGCCAAGGCGCAGCGCGAGGCGCATCTGGACGCCCTGATTGCCCATGCCAAAGGATTGCTCGGCGAGGACTGGAACTACGTGCACAGCCACGTACTGAGCGAACAACTCGAAGATTGCCGCAGCGACCTTGAAGAATTCGGCGTGCACTACGACGTGTGGTTTTCTGAGAAATCTCTGTTCGATACCGGTCTGGTTGAGCGCTGCATAGAGCGGCTCGAAAAGGCCGGTCACGTTTATGTGCAGAATGGCGCCCGCTGGTTCAAGTCGACGGCGTATGGCGACGAGAAGGATCGCGTCGTGCAGCGCGAAAATGGCCTCTATACCTATTTTGCCTCGGACATCGCTTATCACCTGAACAAGATCGAGCGCGGCTTCGAGCGCATCATCAACATCTGGGGCGCTGACCACCACGGCTACATTCCACGCGTCAAGGCGGCGCTTGCGGCGCTTGGTCTCGATCCGGACGTGCTCGACGTGGCACTGGTGCAATTTGCCATACTCTACCGCAACGGTCAGAAAGCTTCGATGTCGACGCGCTCCGGCGAGTTCGTTACCCTGCGCACCCTGCGCGAGGACGTTGGCAACGATGCCTGCCGCTTCTTCTACGTGTTGCGCAAGTCGGATCAGCACCTCGATTTCGACCTCGATCTGGCCAAAAGCCAGAGCAACGAGAATCCGGTCTATTACATCCAGTACGCGCATGCGCGCGTCTGTTCGCTACTTGCCCAATGGGATGGCGAGGCGAACGCCGAGGCTGCGCTCGCCGAGGCCGACCTCTCCTGCCTCGACAACCCGCATGAACTGGGCCTTGCCGCCAAGCTCGGCGAGTTTCCCGAGGTCATCGAATCGGCCGCCAATGAACTGTCGCCGCACATGATCGCCTTTTACCTCAAGGATCTGGCCGCCGGGTTCCACAGTTATTACAATGCCGAGCGCATGCTGGTTGACGATGTTGCACTGAAGAACGCACGGATTGCCCTGGCTATTGCCGTGCGCCAGGTCATCCGCAACGGCCTGGCCATTCTCGGCGTCAGTTGCCCGCAGTCGATGTAATCATTGCATCAGAGAGACAGCCATGGGTCGTGATATGAAAACTCAACAACACAGCAGGCACAGCAACTCGTCGTCAAGAAGCAGCACGGGCGGCAATATGCTGATCGGTCTTTTTGTCGGTCTGGTCATTGGCGTTCTAGGCGCCGCCGGTGTTGTCTGGTACATCCACAAAACACCGGCGCCTTTCAGCAACAAGTTCCAACCCGCACCGGTTCCCGGCGTTCCGCCTGGCGCACCTCAGCAGACTGGCGCCAATACACCTCCGGCCCCGATGGCGCTTCCCGGCAAACCGGGCGATCCGGTGCCCCAAACCGGCGACAAACCGCGCTTTGATTTCTACAAGATTTTGCCCGGCAACGTCGAGGCCATTCCCGATCCGAAACCTGCCGAACCCCGGACGAGTGATGCCAAAGGCAAAAACGAAAAGGAACTCTTGCTCAATGAACCACTCTATCTGCAGACCGGTTCCTTCCAGAATGCCGGCGATGCTGACAACCAGAAGGCCAGACTGGCCATGATGGGAGCCGAAGCGT
>CAIVZW010000369.1 GCA_903910495.1 uncultured beta proteobacterium | reverse complement strand
GCCATCCAGATGGGCATGGGGCCGGTGCAATTCGGCATGGTCATGCTGCTCAACTGCGCGCTGGGTCTGAATACGCCGCCGGTCGGCACGACGCAGTTCGTCGGCTGTGCCATCGGGGGGATTTCGATCGAGCAGGTGATGAAGAGCATTCTGCCCTTCTACGGCGCGCTCTTTGCCGTGATGGCCGTGGTCACCTACTTCCCCTGGTTCTCCCTGTGGATCCCGACACTGCTCAAGGGCGCTCCGGTTTATTGAACCAGAATAGACAACACTCTCAAACGGGATCTTCGGGTCCCGTTTTTTTGACTCTGTTTTTCGAAATCGACTGGGCTTTATGCCGTCAACTCGCCAGACGAAAGACATATAATCATCAGCATTGATCACTGATCAAACACTCATCAACTTTGTCTGCCAAGGAGAACGCCATGCGTCCCATGAAAATCATTTCGCTGTGTGCCATCACGACGCTGCTCGGCGCTTTTTCAGTGGGTGTCAGTGCTCAACAAAAGCTGTTTGTCTACACCTCGATGAAGGAATCGATGATCGGCGACCTGAAAACGGCCTTCCTCAAGAAACATCCCGAGATCAAGCTCGATTTCCAGTCCGCAGGAGCGGGAAAGCTGATGGCCAAGATTGCCGCCGAGCGTGAATCAGGCAAGATTCTCGCCGACGTGTTATGGACCAGCGAGGTTCCCGATTTCTACCAGTTGAAAGCGCAGGGCATGCTGCTGCCTTTTATTCCTTCCGAATTGAAGGCCATTCTGAACCCCTTGCCCGATTACGACGGTTCGTTTACGGCAGTGCGCCTCGGCACCCTGGGCATTGCCTACAACACGCGCATCATCAAGGAGCCGCCCAAGACCTGGGCGGATCTGCAGAAACCGGCGTTCAAGGGCGCCTACGGGATCGCCAATCCGGCCCTCTCCGGCACCGCCTACATGAGCGTCGCCGTGCTCTCCAAGACCTTCGGCTGGGCCTACTTTGAAGGCCTGCGCGCCAATGGCGCAAAGATGGGCAAGGGCTCGGGGCAGGTGGTCGATGATACCGCCTCCGGCGATCTCGTCGCCAGCCTCGCCGTCGACTACATCACGCTGGACAAGGTCGACAAGGGCGCCACGCTGGCCCTGGTTTATCCGCCCGAGATGCTGGTCATCCCCAGCCCGATCGCCATTTTCAAAAACAGTCCCAATACCGACGCGGCGAAAAAGTTTGTCGACTTCGTGCTGTCGAAGGACGGCCAGACCATTATCGCCAACGAAGGGACGCTGCCGGTGCGTTCCGACGTCAAGGTTCCCGAGCGTTACAAACTGCCACCGGTTGAAGAAGCGATGAAACGCGCCATGAAAATCGACTATCAGCAGATCATGGCGGAAAAAGAGGCGACCATCAGGAAATTCACTGACATCATGCAGAAATAAGCATCTGCTTCCCGGTCTGAACGATGGCTGACGTCCGCATTGAAGGCGTAAGCAAGCAGTATGCAGGGCGGACGATTCTGTCCACCCTGTCGCTGGCTATCAACGACGGTGAATGCTTCACGCTGCTCGGTCCGTCAGGATGCGGCAAGACGGTATTGATGCGGCTGATTGCCGGTTTTGAAACGCCTGATAGCGGAACCATCTCGATTGGCGGGGACTACGTGGCGAATGCGGCAACCGGGCGCATGCTGCCGCCGGACAAGCGCGGCCTCGGCATGGTGTTTCAGGATTACGCCGTATGGCCGCACATGAGTGTGTTCGACAATGTCTCCTACCCGCTCAAACTGGCCGGAACAGATAGCCACTCATTGAATGAGCGTACCTTGCGTGCGGTCGGACTGGTCGGGCTGAACGGGCTTGAAGCCCGCCTGCCCTCACAGCTTTCCGGCGGCCAGCAGCAGCGCGTGGCGCTGGCGCGAGCGCTTATTTCCGAACCCCGCCTGCTGCTGCTCGATGAACCGCTGAACAACCTCGATGCCAACCTGCGCGAGGAGATGCGCTTCGAAATCAAGGCGCTGCAGCAGAAATTGGGAATCACGATTCTCTATGTCACGCACGATCAGGAAATTGCACTGGGGATTGCCGATCGCATTGCGGTCATGGATGAACACGGTGCATTGCGTCAGATCGGCGCGCCCGAGGAAGTCTACGAGAACCCGAACGACGACTTCGTCTTCCGTTTCCTCGGCATCGCCAATTTCCTGCCGGTCAGGCGCGACGGAGAAACCCTGTATATCGGAGGCTCGTCGGCGGCATGGGTCGGGCCTCCGCCGGACAAATCCGGCGGCAAACTCACTGCCGGATTCCGCCCCAGCGATGTAATGCTGGCGCGCGACGGTGACGGGCTGCCCGGAGTCGTGCGCCGCGCCAGTTTCCTCGGCGCCCAGGTCGACTACCTGATTGATATCGCCGGTACGCTGATCCGGGCCGCCCTGCCCAGCCATGAGTGCCTTGCCCGCAAGCTGCTGTTTGTCGAGGGCGATCACTGCCGTGTGGCACTGTCCACGGTTCAGTGGTTTGCCGGTGACCTTGTTGCCGAGGGACGGGTATAGGTCATGAAAGCCGGCACGGACGCCCGCTTCGGCACACCCCAACTGCTGTTTGGCCTGTCGGTAGCCATTCTGGTCATTGTCGTTGCCGTCCCCATGCTGCTGATTTTTTTCAATGCCTTCTGGGTCGACGGCCATTTCAATGTCGCCGACGTCATCAAGGTTCTGCGACAGCCCGAAACCTACAAGGCGCTGGGCAATTCGCTGGTCCTCTCGGTCGGCGTAACGATCACCGGAACCCTCGTCGGCACCTTCTTCGCCTGGCTGGTCACGCGCACCGACCTGCCCTTCAAGAAAACGATGAAACTGCTGTTTCTGGTGCCCTTCATGCTGCCCGCGTTCATCGGGGCACTGGCCTGGAAGATGCTGCTCTCACCACGTGCCGGATACATCAACCGTTTTTTCATGGACGTGCTCGGTTTCGACAGCCCGATCTTCGACATCTACACCTACGCCGGAATCATTCTGGTCGAGACCATGTATCTCTTCCCCTTTGTCTTCATCCAGGTCAGCGGCGCCCTGGAACGCATGGACCCGACACTTGAAGAATCGGCGCGGATTTCCGGCGCCGATCTCTTTACCATTACGCGCAAGATCACCATCCCGCTGGTCCTGCCGTCCATCCTCTCCGGCGCGCTGCTGATCATGCTCTATTCGATGGCGCACTTCGGTACGGTCGCCGTGCTCGGTATCGAGACCGGCATTTACAACATTCCGACGCTGATCTACGAAAAGATTCATCAGAGTGCGGGGAGTTTTGCCTCGATCCGTACGGCCACCGTGCTGGCCACCGTGCTGGTCATCACCGCCGCCATCATTCTCTGGCTGCAGAATCGCATCCTCGCCAAAGGGCGTTACCAGATCATCGCCGGCAAGAGCTTTCGCCCGACCGAACTGAAGCTGCGCGGCCTGCGCGTTCCGCTCTTCATCTTCTGCCTGGCCTACATCGGCTTTACCATCGTCCTGCCGACCGCAACCATCTTCATGGTCGGCGGACTCAAGACCTATGGCCTGCCGTTTACCGCAGAGAACCTGACCCTGGCCAACTACAAGCACATCCTGTTCGAGTGGGATCTGACGCGCGACGCCATCTGGAACAGCGTCAGTCTGGGACTGGCTTCGGCGCTGATCACGATGTTTGCCGGCGTGATCATCTCCTACGTCATCGTCAAGATGAAGGTGCGCGGCAAGGGCATCCTCGAATTCCTTGGCATGCTGCCCTTCTCGGTTCCGGGATCGGTGATCGCGCTCGGAGTCATCCTGGCCTGGAGCGGAAAGTTCGGCATCAATCTGTACAACACCGTGTGGATCATTCTGGTCGCCTACATCGCCCGCTATATGGCCTTCTCGCTCAAGGCCAACTCGGCGGCGCTGGAGCAGGTTCATGATTCCCTGGTCGAGGCGGCACGCGCGTCGGGGGCCACGATGGGTCAGGCGCTCAAGGACATTGTCGTGCCGCTGGTGCGGCCGGGAATGCTGGCGGCGTTCTTCCTGATCTTCCTGCCGGCGCTGCGCGAACTGACGGTATCCGTCCTCCTGTACGGCCCGACCACACGCACCATCGGCGTGGCGATCTACACGCTCAACGAGGACGGAGAAACGGTTTACTCGGCGGCACTCGCCGGGATCGCCCTGATCATCATTGTCTTTGGCGAAGTGCTGATCAAACGTCTGGTCACCGGCAAGAACAGCGGCTAGGAAAAACGATAATGGCCTATATCGAACTGCGGCAGGTCACCAAGCGTTTCGGCGAAGTCACGGCGGTGGACCGGCTTGATCTCGACATCGCGCAGGGCGAATGCGTGGCCATGCTCGGCCCCTCGGGTTGCGGCAAGACCACCACCCTGCGCATGGTGGCCGGTTTTGACGATCTCGACGACGGCGAAATCCGTGTCGGTGAAAAACTGCTGTCCTCGAAGCGCGAAAAGTATTACCTGCCGCCCGAGAATCGCAACTTCGGCATGGTGTTCCAGGCTTTCGCCGTCTGGCCGCATCTTTCGGTGTTCGAGAACGTCGCCTTCCCCTTGCGCGTGCGCAAGCTGCCCAGGTCAGAAATCATCGCGCGTACCGAAGAAGCGCTGAAACATACCAATCTGCTCTCGGCGGCCAGCGGCAGCCCGGACGATCTCTCGGGCGGCGGCAAACAGCGGGTGGCACTG
>CAIVZW010000368.1 GCA_903910495.1 uncultured beta proteobacterium | reverse complement strand
GGCAAACGGCGAAAACAGTATTTCGCCAGCGAACCGCCGCCGAGGCCAATCATCGCGATGCGTTCAGGCTTTGGCTGCAAGAGCAGGAAGCCCATCATGGTGCGGGTGTAATCAAGGATCAGCCGATCTGGGTCGGCCTTGAGCATGCGGCTCTGGATCGTCGGAAAGCTGAAGTGCAGGGACAGTTCGCCGCTTTCTTCGTGCACTAGGGAAGCCACTGTCGCGGTGAGGAGTTTTGACTCTGTGACCATGCGCCATTGTCGCAGAAGATTGACGTCTGCCGCGCTATAGTGGACGCGTGAAATTTTCAGCCCTACCAACGAAAATGAATGTTGCCGCGGACTTTCGCGCCATTTTTCCGCAGGGAAGACCATGAGACGGTACCGCCTGTTTGCCCTGGCTGTGCTGATTTCGGTCTTTTTTGTGCCGGTCAATGCAGTACCGCTGGTCATGACAGACGCGTCCGGCCTGCAATTGGGTGATTGCGTTATGTTCCGCGAGGGCGGGGCCGGATTCCTGCTCAGGACGCCGAGATACTGGCTGAGAGGTTCGGTTGCCGGCATTTCGCCTGAACGTCGCCTGGCCCGTCGTTGCCCGGAAATTGGCAAGTTGATGCCGGCCTATACGCGTGAAGACTGGGTCCGTGTTGCGGCCGCCCGTGACTAGTCAGCACCGGTAGCAATACAGCCGGGTTTGCCTGGCATCGGCAAGCTCGATGACGCGGTTGGCTTCAACCCCCGGAACGGCAAAGCTGTTGCTGATGAACAGGCTTCCTGGGCGCATTTCGCGCTGTATCTTGTTCCACAGCGCAGGCATCGGCGCCGGGGAGAGGAAAGCGTAAACCACGTCGTAATCCGCAAGACTGGTGTTCCAGATGTCGCCCCAGAGCCAGTTACAGTTAGCCAGTCCGGCTGTGCGTAGATAGCCTGCCAGCCAGGTGGCCGGGGCGTTCTCTATACCCGTCAGCTGTGCATCCGGCCGTGTCTTTGCCAGGCTGTGCAGTACGCTGCCTATGCCTGCGCCGAGGTCGAGAAAACGCATTCCCGGGTGGTCCGAGGTGAGTTCGGCAAGGGCAGCTGCCGTATCGGCATTGGACAGGTAGAGCGGTATCTGCCCGCTAAGAGCGCCACGATAAACGAGCAGCATCAGGATGAAGGCCAGTAAAAACCAGCCGGGATCAATCGACAGGGCTGCAATACCCCAGGCCAGCGGGGAGAACAGCGCGTGGATCAGCCGCCACCACCAGGACTGACGGGTAAGAGTGGCGATCAGCAGGGCAACGCCGCCGATGGCCAGGGCCGTTTGCAGCCCGGGCAGGGCTTCATTGCGGATACCGAAGTACGGCCAGGCCAGAGAAAGTACGGTAAATGCTGCAGCGCACTGCAGGGCCAGTTGTCGCCAGTACGGGCGGTTCCAAGGGCTCTGCTGTACTTCGTCTTCAGGGGCAGAATCTGGCAGGGGGGAGGGCAATGCTATGCTCCGGAGTTTGGTCAGGCATTGTATCCCTTGGGGTACGTGTGTGCTGTCGTCAATCGCTTATCAGTTCAAGATATGAGATTCTCGGCACGATTTCTGCTATAATGTTGCCCGATTCGGAAAAAACTGTTTGACAATCCTCGTCCGGGGCGTCAAAATTTTGGGTTCCGAGTTGGAGGGATACCCAAGCGGTCAACGGGATCAGACTGTAAATCTGACGGCTCTGCCTTCGAAGGTTCGAATCCTTCTCCCTCCACCAAGAATGCCGCTGTAGGTGGTTGTGATTGGTTGTGCTGCGGGTAAATGGTTTCGCGGGTGTAGCTCAATGGTAGAGCTGAAGCCTTCCAAGCTTAAGACGAGGGTTCGATTCCCTTCACCCGCTCCACGTTGTGAATTTGTTTTTTGGATTGCAAGCAGGATGCCCATGTAGCTCAGTGGTAGAGCACTCCCTTGGTAAGGGAGAGGTCGGCAGTTCAATCCTGCCCATG
>CAIVZW010000367.1 GCA_903910495.1 uncultured beta proteobacterium | reverse complement strand
CGATTTACGGCAAGAAGATCTCACAGAAAATGGATTCGATCATCCTGACCGGTTATCAACTGCTTATCGGTGGCACGGTTCTGGTCCTGGCGGGGTATCTCACCGGCGGTACCTTGACCGGGTTTACGCTGAAATCTTCAGCGCTTCTTTGTTACCTGGTGCTGCTGTCATCGGTTTCGATCGCCTTGTGGGCCGTTCTGCTGAAATACAACCGGGTCGGAATGGTGTCGGTATTCAATTTCCTGGTGCCCATCTTCGGGGCCATTCTTTCCGCCATTTTCCTTGGTGAAAGTATCCTGGAATGGAAGAACATGGTCGCACTGGTCCTGGTGTGCTCCGGCATCTGGCTGGTGACCAGGGAAAGTCAATAGGCCGGCTGGCGCGCATTTTGCGTTGATTACTATTGAAAATCTTTTACTTCATTTTTCTACAGGCCACCTGAGAGCGCCCCTGGCAATGCCATACAGGCCCCAGAGCAGGAGCAAGGGAATCACCAGCGTTTGCAGCAGGAAAATTGCCATCAGCTTGACCACGTGTTCAGCCGACTGCTCGGTGGCCTGCTTCAGATTTTCGAAGTGCGCCTTTACATCAGCATTTTGTGACCACCAGCCCTTGAACTTTTCAAATGCCCCCTGAGCGTCGCTGGTGGTCGAAACGGGTGGGCTGAGTCGGTTTATCTGGCCGGACGTCATGTCAATCGCTTGCTGGCTCGACTGATAATCTGCCGCCATGAATTCCCGGAACAACATGTCGGTTCCAATGGCGACGACAGGAACTGCAAAGCGGATCATCAAGAGCACAATCAACAGCCGCGAGAGCACGGCAGGAACTGGCTTTGGGCGCAGATAGAACGCTCCCCAGCCCAGTGCAAGCACGGTCAGCAAGGAAGATGCGAGCCAGTGTGCGCCGATGCTGAGAAACACCTTCTGAATCCCGAAGGCGACACTTGCGGCCAGCATCAGATTGGAGAACTGTTCAACCAGATCGTTAAGGGGGTCGAGCAATTGGCCGGGGGTAAAAACCATCCCGATGCCTGCTGGCTCGAAGGCTACCTCCGTTCCCTGGGCGACGGAGATGACCGCATTGAGCGCTCTGGCCGTAGCGAAACTGACCAGCGCCCGCTTCAGACCGGCGTCGACCTGATGATCGGCGGCCCTGTCCAGCGGTGCAAGCCATGAGCAAAGGATCACAGCAGCCATCAGCGCTGCCAGTCCAACCCGACGTAAAAACTGTAATTCGGTGGTCTTCATCAACTGTGGCCTCCCCAATACTTGTGCTGCTCATCGATGCACAGGTAGGAAGCCATTATCCTGCTGAATCGGCGACTTGACATGTCCGGAAATCCGGCAGGTCACAGGAATTGCACTTCATTTATTTAAAATCTCCGGGCATTCTTGTGCGGCCCGTAGTACACACAGTTACAAAAACCAGGTAAAGGTGCAACAGACTCGCAGATCAGTTGTGGATATGATTCGTTTCGTCAGATGCAAATAGATTTCACAATATGACAATTATTAATTAACCTGATAAAAGTAAAACCATGAACACAACAACAACTTCTACCGTCGCTAGTTCCTATTTTTCAAATCGTTTCGTATCGGCCGCGATTGTACTGGTCTGGCTAGTCGTCTCGTATCGCTTAACCATTTCCTGATGCGCGGAGTCTCTGGCGTTTCATGGGAATGATGACCAGATAAACACAGCTAATTCTTGCAAGTTCAAAGATCACCGGTAGCGTTTTCAGCCTCAGCAATAATCCAAACGCGGATATTCAGGTTGCCACGCCAGCCCGGGAGGGGTTTCCGGTAATCACTCCGTCAAGCCAGGCGCGACAAACTCCTTATTTCTTGTTCGCTTCCTGAAGTATCACGTCAATGGTTTTTCCGCGCGCCGGCCCGATCTCTCTGGGCAATGCTGAGAATTCCTTGATTTCGGCATCGCTGGCTTTGCCCGATTTGATGAGACGCATCAACTCTCGACACCTCTTGTTCAGCGCTTTCAAATCCTTGGCTGCCTTGCTCGCATTTTTAGTAACCATTGCCGATCCCTCCATTGCCTCGTTGACCTGAATCCGTCAGGCTGCGGTTTGTTTCTTTAGGCCACGCACCGTGGAGCGATATCACCTTGGCTTCCAGCCTGTCGAGATGATATGCCCATTCCTGTAACGACTGCGAATTCAAGCAGTGGATGCAGCCCCCTCAGACGTCAGTACGTTAGTCTTTTGCAGCTACCTTCGGCAGGTACCTTGTTATATTGAGATCAAAACTTATAACATGCCTGACGATCCAGTCTTTGATCATGAGCAGGACCTCGGTGCGACTGAACGCCTTTCCTGGCATCAGATCAAGATTTATCCGGGGTCAAAATTCAGTACAATCCCCAGTTAAGTTTTACGTACACATCGATACATCAACACACCGGAAAGCTGTATTCCGGTATTTCGACAATATTTTGCTTCAGATTGATAAATCATGCCACTTACAGTTAGAAACGAGGAAGAACGAGTCGCACTTCACCAAGCGTTCTGGAACCGTACAAAGCAAGACTATCCATTGGCGGCGTTTAGGGTCGCACCGGATTTCTTCTTCAGCAAACATTTCAAAGCGGCAGAATCTTTGCTCGTCCCGAATAAGTTGATTACTCCCGACATGCTGGACGTCGACCGTTTCTTGCCAGACTACGAACAAATGTACGAAGTTGCCACTGAATTGGGGCAGGACGCGTTCTGGGCTGCAGAACCCTTCACCGGCATTCCATGGATGGAAGCCATCCTCGGCTGCGAGATAGTAGCTGGCGAAGAGAGTTTTATCAGCCGTCCATGGATGGAATCCTTGGACGATATCGACAAGATCTCATTCGACCCGAATAATCCCTGGCTGCTGAAATACCTCGAATTCACACGAAAACTGGTTGAGCTCTCGAACGGGCGTTTTCCGATAGGCATGCCAATTATGCGGGGACCAGCCGATATCGTAGGCGCCATCATGGGCCAGGTTGAAATGGTGCTGGCTCTTGTCGATGAATGCGAGCGTATGAAGGAGTTCTTCTTACGCGTTACCAACGTGTTTTTACGCGTCATTAGTGCCCAGAACGAATTGATTCCGCCGTTCCTCGGCGGGACGGCACTCGGCTTTTACCATGTGTACTGTCCTGGACCCAGTATCTGGTATCAGGAGGATCTGTCGGCCATCATGTCACCGGCCTTATATCGTGAATTCCTGACCGAACCTGAGCGCATGATCTGTGCAGGACACGACTTTACAGCGATACATCTGCACCCGGCTTCCTTCTTCCTGTTGGACGACCTGCTGGCCAAAGAGGATCTAAAGGCAATAGAAGTAAATAAGGACGTCGGCGGTCCTTCCATTAAAGAGATGCTACCCAGCTTGCGCAAGATCAAAGAGAAGAAATGCTTGATCCTCTGGGGAGACCTTGACGCGGACGATATTCGATGTCTGCAAGAGAATCTTACTGCTAGCGGTCTCTTTCTTTTCCTCATAGCGCCTGACATGAAGACAGCCCGAGAGCTTTTGACACAGATTCGCGCGTGGCCGACAACAAGCCAGCGAACCGAATAGTTATGGTATCGATGGGAAACTGCTTCCAGAACTATCAAAAACTGGCCTGCCGAATATTCTTTGGTCTTGAGTCTAGGCGCTTGGCGGCAAGTTCGACTGTTCGCCGTTCAGCAGCCGGTCTGAATTGCGCTGGTGAGTCGCGGTGTAGATCCCGCTGGCCATAAGAATGGCGATCCCGACCAGCGACCAGGCGTCCGGAAAATCCCCGAATGCCACATAACCAATGACCGTAACCCAGATCAGTTGTGAGTAGCTGAAAGGCGCAAGCCGTGATGCCGGGGCATGTTCGAAAGCCTTGATCAGGATCAGATGACCGAATCCGCCCAGCATGCCGTTGATGACGAGCAAAGCGATGTGCAGATTACTTTGCGGTGCTACCCAGGAATAGGGCAGCATGGCCGAAAGCAGCAGGCTGCCAACCAGTCCGGCATAGAATATCGAGGTATAGGGGCTCTCCAGACCGGCCAGACGGCGGGTGAGAATCTGGTACGCGGCGTAGGCAACCGCGCATCCCATTGGCAGGAGCACCGCCCAGGTAAAAACGCTGCTGCCCGGACGGATGATGGCAAGGACGCCGATGAATCCGCACAGGACGGCAATCCAGCGTGCCGGCTCGACCTTCTCCTTGAGAAAGAGCACCGACATCGCGGTGACCAGCAGCGGAGCCAGAAAGGAGATTGCCGACGTTTCCGCGAGCGGCAGGTATTTCAATGAGCTAACGAAAAAACCCGAGGCGGTGGCCAGCAACAGGCCACGCATGATCTGGGTGCCGAGCCGGGCGGTGCGTACCAGCGCAAGACCGTAACGAGGGCCCAGGGCCACGATAACGAATAACAGATGAAACGTGAAGCGCGCCCAGACGACGAGATTGATCGGATAGAAACGGGTCAGGTATTTGGATAGGGAATCAAGGACGGAGAAAACCGCAACGGCCGTCATGACCAATACTATGCCCCGAAAAACCTGCGGATTTTCTGTTCGCGGCTCACTCATCGCGGCGACAGGACGTGGCCTGGATTCGAAGTGCAGTTAGCGTGCAAGCGTCCCCGGGTTTCGTCGTTCTTCGGCCTGACAGGCGCTGCCGGCCGTTCGCTGCTGCAGGTATCATCTCTATCTCCGTAGCTGACAGTTTAACGCAGAGCCAGCACGTCGGGCGCCGGAAATAAGCCAAAACATGTTTTCGCTGACCTTAATGAGCAGCGTGCGAGCCTCAGGAAAGGGGTTGAAGCACCCAACAGACCTCAACTTGAAGCCGCATCGCCGGTCACCGGGAACGCATCCCGTGACGTGGTGCCGATCAGGCGCGAAATTCGAATCTCGACGCCCGGCTGCTGGAATTGCCCTACATGTTCGTGAATCTGCCGGTCCGAAACGGTCATGCGGACGCGCAAGCGCACGTATTCCGCCCAGGATGTGATGACGAAGCGCTCGACGAAGCGTCCGTCCTCAGCCAGATCGCGAAATACCCGCCAATCGCTCGCGCCGTTACGGCGCCTCGTGGGTTCGATCGCCTGTATGGCGCGCAGAAATGCTTCCCGGTTTTCAGGGTTGATCTGATATTCGACCTGGATCAATACCGGCCCGTCGTCGGGCAGAGGCTCTACCGCGATGGCGAGCTCCGGCGGCTGCAGGCCCAGCGTAACATCCGACTCGTCACCCATCCTGACGCGTATGCGATAGGAGAGTGCAAGCAGTGCAAGCATAGTGCCCGCCGAAACGGCCAGCGCAATGCGGGTACCTTCGGAGTCGGCGAGCCAGCCCCAGAGTACGCTGCCCAGTGCAAGGCTCGACTGCATGGCCACCAGGCTCATCGCTACGGCGCGTGCCCGAACCCAGGCAGGGGCAGTGCTCTGGGTCCCGGCCGACAGGCTGGCGAGGACAGTCACCCAGGCCGCGCCTGCCGCGCACGCGCCCACCAGCGCCATGGCGATGGTCTGCGTCACTGCGATCAGCAGCGTGGCAAACGCCCACAGAACGACACCAGCGCTGACCACCGAATTGAGCGGCAGACGGTGCAATTGCAGCGGTATGAATAAGGCGCCGATGATCGCGCCGATGCCAAAGCTTGCCGATAACAGGCCGAAGCCGCCAGCCCCGAGTCCGAGCTGATCGCGCGCGATGACCGGCAGCAGTGCCCAGAACGCACTCGCGCAAACGCAAAAACTCAGATTGCGCAGTATCAGCGCCCGCATCGGCGGGGAGTGTCTGGCGAAGCGCAAGCCGATCTGGATGCCGGACAGCAGCGTTTCCGGCACACCGGGAATGGCGTGGCCCGGACCCTGCCAACCGCGCAATGCGACGATCATTACCACGAAGAAAAATGCACTGGCAAGCAGGGCGTTGCCCGAGCCCACCCAGGCCGCAAGCGCACCGGCGAGCGCGGGTCCGATGGCACGGGCCAGGTTGAACGCGACGGCGCCCAGCCCAACCGCTCGCGCTAGGTCGGCGCGCGTTACCAGGTCGTTAATGCTCGCTTGTTGCGCCGGCAGATAGAGAGTGAATCCAGCGCCAATCAGAAAGGTGCCCATGAGCAAAGCCACGGGTCCCAGTATGCCGAACAGCGCGGCGATGCCGAGTGTTGCGGTAGCTGCCAGCAGAATAAACTGCGTCGCAAGAATAATTTTCTGCCGGTTGACGATGTCAGCCAGCGTACCCGCGAGCAGTCCAAACAGGAGAGACGGAGCAGTGCTTGCAGTCTGCACCAACGCAACCATTAGCGCCGAGCTTGTCAGTGTCGCCATCAGCCAGGCGGCGACGGTCGCCTGCATCGTATAGCCCAGCGCCACAGCCATCGACCCGATGTAGAAGCTTCGGAAAGAGGCCTGTCGCAGAGGCGAAGCCTCAAACATTTGTGCGAGAAAATTGGTGCTGCGATTAGTCAAAGGATTGGCAAATCAAATTTTCCGCGCACTGGCCACTTGATCGATATTCAGACTGGCCGCGCGGATTCGGTTATGGAAAGGACGTATCTTTGCATTCAGACTAACATATTGACGATCGATGTTCAGGACTTCGCCTGTGGCGATATACGCCCTCGAGGGCTACGATGAGGAGAACGGGTGCGAAGTAATTTCAGCAATAATCCGCATTGGTGGGCAATGTTGTGCGCCATTTTCCCCATCGCCGCCAAGAGGCGATTGCCGGATCAACAGCAGGTCCTTTTCGCGGATCTTGGCGGTTTCTTCCTGGACACGCAATTCTAGAATCTCATTGAGTCTATTGTGCATCGTGCCCAAATTTCAGGCGTATTATAAGCATGGCATCAATCAAAAAAACATCCAAACAATCGGCTTTTTGCAAGAAGCTCATGTGTAATGAGAAAACTTAGCGCAGGAAACAAAACGAAGGCTATGGCAATGAGCATCCTGGGGGCCGGTCGCTATCCCGTGTCCTTGGCTATTGGCTTCATGTGGCAGTTTTTGACTCTGCCTGTAGCGCTTGGCGTTGTCCTTGTTCTAGCAGGCTGTGCGACGGTGCCGATGGGTGACAGCAGGGACGACTCCTACCTCAAGTCCTTTCCGACCAAGCCTGCCGTGGCGGGGCTCTACATTTATCGTGAGCAAGCGATTTACGCGAGCGGAGTTTCACTCATTATAGAAGTTGACGGGAGTCCGATCGGCCAAACCGCAACCAAGACTTACCTATATACGGAGGTTCCGCCCGGATTTCACACTATTGCCTCAAAATCCATTGGGCCCTATATACCGGACAGCATAGAAATCAAGACCGTTGCCGGACGAAACTACTTTATCTTTCAGGACATGGTGATGAACCTTGCCGCTGTGCAGACAAAACTTCGTCTGGTCAGCGAAGAAGAAGGTAAGCGGGGCGTTTTAGCGGCCAATCTTGCGCTCTCCCAGATTCGCATGCCGGCCATACCCCAAGACGCCATGCCTCAACAAGCAGCGATTCCAGTCGTAGCTCCGCTGCCTGTTGAACAACAGAATAAATCGACTAAATGGCTTTTCGGATCGCAGGATATCCCCTCGACATCTTCATCGGGTGCCTCTATTGCTGTTACGCCAAAACCTTCCCCCGCATCCATTTCGGCAGGTAAGCCGGTGACGATAACGGGCACTAGTATGTCGTCCCCAAATCGCATCCCACCACTTAGAAAGTTAGCACTGGTCATAGGCAATGGTAGTTACCCGGAGGCGCCACTCAAGAATCCAACCAACGATGCTCGCGCTATTGCGAGCAAGCTGAATGCACTCGGATTCGAAGTGATGCGTGGGGAAAACTTGGGGTTGCGTGAAATGACACGATTGATCACACGTTTTGGTGAGAAGGCTGCGGGTACTGGCGTTGGCCTTTTTTTCTATGCGGGTCACGGCATGCAGGTTAAAGGGCGCAACTATTTGCTGCCGGTGGACGCACAGATCACCAGTGAAGCCTCTGCGCGCAGTGAATCTGTCGATCTGGATCAGATCCTGGATCAATTGGGCGCTTCAGGAGGACAATTTAGTCTGGTCGTCCTTGATGCCTGCCGCAACAATCCATTCGAGCGACGCTTTCGCGGCAGTGGTGGCGGATTGGCGCAAGTCGATGCACCCAAGGGTACGTTGATCGCTTATGCAACCGCCCCTGGTCGGGTTGCTGCAGATGGCGATGGGAAAAACAGTACCTACACTACCGCTTTGCTACGGGCCCTTGACGAGCCCGGACTCCCAGTGGAGAGTGTGTTCAAGCAGGTACGCAGTGAAGTGTCCCGGGCAACCGGAGATCAGCAGGTTCCATGGGAATCTTCATCGCTGACCGGCGACTTCTATTTCATACCCAAAACAGGCGCTACAGATAGCGTATCCACTTCCGAGTCGGAAATTCTGTTCTGGCAGTCGGTAATGGAGAGCAAGGAGGCGGATGATTTTCGTGCATACTTACGGAAGTATCCCAATGGGCAGTTTTCTGAAATCGCCAGAAATCGAATTAAACGGCTGACTGGAAAGTAGAAGGTGAAATTGGTTAGAGAAGGCCGGAACCACCAAGGTCAAGCCCCTCAGCAAACTGATCGGAGATAGCATTGATAGCGCAATCTCCAGCACCACGGTACTAGTCTTACTGGGTCAAACAACATCTGCGCATCAAGCGCTTTTTGTGCACCAGAACGCGGTGAAGACGCAAAGTGGCAGTTGTTTTTCTCTTGGCGTGCCAATAGTGTGCCACGGCTCAGAAAAGAAAAAGGCCCCCATCTCTGGAGGCCTTTGTGTTATTGGTGGTGTAGTGCAGGAGCGAACCCTCACCCGCGTTCCACGCTTCGTCCGTCTGCATGCCTCCAGTCCCGATTTTAGATCAAACGGCCAACTTCGCGGACATTCGAAAAACGGTGAAGACACCTGTTACGTGTATTCAGCATAGGCCCCATGCCGTTAATTGGATGTTGCTGGATCTCTTTAAAGGCCTTTTTGGCCTCCTCGACGGGAATCGAACCTGTATCTCACGCTTAGGAGGCGCGTGCACTATCCATTATGCTACGAGGAGATCGGGGCGTATTTTACGCGAGGCGGCGGTATGCTGCCAGATTTCCTTCAGGAAAGCCGGACCAATCATTGTGGCGCACGCTGCTGGCTTCGGCTGTTTTGCTTGAAGTGCGAGTGCGTCATCCCGCGCGGAAACTTTGTATTCGTTTCCTTGCCTATCTCTCAGTGACGGGTCGGCGTCGCTACATTCCGTTTGCCTCGTGCCCGGCGCGTAGGTGACGATTTTTATGGGTTTCCCTGTTTTGGAGAATGATGATGTTCAAGCGGATCTGGATGTTGCTGCGGTTTCTTACGTTTTTAGTACCGATCAACGCGGCATGGGCCGACGAGGTACCGGCGGTCGGCAGCATGGCCCCGGGTTTTTTGCTTCCCGACCAGAACGGGCGCGAGGTCTCGCTTGATAGCCTGCGCGGCAAATGGCTGGTGCTCTATTTCTATCCCAGGAACGATACACCGGGCTGCACGGAGGAAGCCTGCAGTTTTCGCGACGATATGGCTCAGCTCACGGCTTTGGGTGCGCAGATCGTCGGCGTGAGTATTGCCGAAACGGCATCGAATGCCGAATTTGCCCGGAAATATCATCTGCCGTTTCCGCTGCTGGCCGACAAGGAGGGTACAGTGGCCCGGCGCTATGGCGCTTTCGCGGACTGGATGGTCATTCGTCTGGCACGTCGTTACACCTTTCTGATCGACGCGCAGGGTAAAATTGCGAAAACCTACCTCAAGGTCGATACCTCGAAACACTCCGCAGAAATAATTGCCGACCTCAAGCAACTGTCTTTGTCCTCCGGAAAGTAAACTGCCTTCATGCCGCACCTGATTCTGTCCGATGCATCGCTCGCCTATGGCCATGTGCCACTTCTCGACCACGCCGATTTCCAGCTTGATCCAGGCGAGCGGGTCGCACTGATCGGTCGCAATGGCACCGGCAAGTCGTCGCTGCTGCGTGCGCTGTCCGGGCAGGGGGCGATTGACGATGGCACGGTGTGGCGGCAGGCAGGTCTGCGCATGGGTTACGTGGCGCAGGAGCCGCCCTTTGACCCCGAACTCACGGTATTCGAGGCGGTAGTCGCCGGCATGG
>CAIVZW010000366.1 GCA_903910495.1 uncultured beta proteobacterium | reverse complement strand
TCCAGCATCTTGCATTGGATCGGGTCATCGGCGCAGTAAACCATTACCTGAAAGCCCTCTTTGACCAGCGTGGCGGCGGCTTTCAGCGTTTCCGGCATGTTCGGGAAAAGGTTGGTCGGGTCGCCCAGCACTTCCAGCTTGCACAGCGCATGGCCGTCAAGCAGTTCGCGCCCGAGGCGCAGGGTACGGATGGCATCCTCCGCCGTGTAGCAGCCCGCCGTATTGGGCAGGATGGTGAATTCCGCCGGGGGCAAGGCATCGAGCAGATTCGGTTCGCCAGGATTCTGGCCGATGTTCACGCGGCGGATGGCCACCGTGACGATCTGCGCACCCGAGGCGTCGATGGCTGCGCGCGTTTCGGCAAAATCCTTGTATTTGCCGGTTCCGACGAGCAGGCGCGAACGGTAGGTCTTGCCGGCAATCGTCAGGCTGTGCGGGGAGGGGGTCATGGGGCTTTCCATTGGCAGTGAAGTTGGCCGGATTAACCACCGCCAACGGCGACGACGATTTCAATTCGATCACCTTCGGCCAGCAGGACTTCGACGTGACGACCGCGCGGCACGATTTCGCCATTGCGTTCGATGGCCAAGCGCTTGCCGGTATAGCCCAGTGTTTCAACCAGAGCAGCCACCGTCAGTGGCTCGGTGAACTGGCGGGTTTCGCCGTTGATCGTGATTTTCATTGAGGGAGGATTTTATCACGCGACCCGGCTGATCGCCTTTCACTGGTGGCTCCTTGATCCCGCCGCTTCGTGCCACCTCTCTAAGCCCCTCTCCCGCGGGATAACCAACGACTTGGCTGCCGTCTTTTGGCGGCCTAGTCGGATGGCAAGTTGTCCCATCAGAGGGGCTGGGGTGAGGGCTTTGTTGTAGTCTGAATTCCTGACTGCTGAATAACTTCGGGGAGGACCTATCCGCTGAAGCTATCGTTGATTTCGGCGTGACGCGGACACGTCGTCAGATGGTCATTGACCATGCCGGTCACCTGCATGAAGGCATAGCAAATCGTCGAGCCCACGAACTTGAACCCGGCACGAACCAGGGCCTTGCTCATCGCATCCGACTGTGTCGTCCTGGCCGGAACCTCGGCCATTGAAAGCCAGTGATTCTGAACCGGGGCAGCATCGACGAATTGCCACAGAAAATCACTGAACGACCGGCCATCGGCGGTGAGCGCCAGGTAAGCCCTGGCGTTCTGGATGGCGGCGGCCACCTTGGCACGATTGCGGACGATCCCCGGATCGGCCAACAGCGCGGCGACTTTTTGATCGTCATAGCGGGCAATGAGCACCGGATCGAAACCATTGAAGGCGCGCCGATAATTTTCTCGTTTCTTGAGGATCGTCGCCCAGGACAAACCGGCTTGCGCACCCTCAAGGATCAGAAGCTCAAACAAGGCTCGATCATCATGGAGAGGAACACCCCATTCCAGATCATGGTATTGGCGGTAAAGGTCGAAACCTTCGCTCCAGGGGCAGCGTTCCATAGAAATCAACTGAGTAAATAAAGCCTGAGTTTACCGCCCACAGGCCAGGAGTTACGACCGGCTAATTCACTAACTACTTTGTACCACAATGATCATGAGTGATACGCCTGTTTTCTGGCGCCGGGGAAAGCCATAGCAATGTCGACAATTCGGCCTCAGCGGCCATTGGCGGCATGCGCCTTGAGAGTCAGCATCTCTTCGCTTTGCCGCCATTCGAGGTGGTCCGCCAAAAACAATTCGAGTTGGCGCGACCGGGCGACCGCTCACCGAAAAACGCTACTCACCCTATCGACCCACAAGAGACATTCATCTCCTTTGAGGTTCAACGGCAGGAACCCAACTATGAACGGCCATTCTGTCTGAGACACCCTCTCTGCTATTGCAGTACGGACTTTTTCTCCAACCACGTCAGCAAGATAGAAAAAATCTTGTCCGGCGCGATGGGCTTGACGATAAAGTCATTCATGCCGGCCTCAAAGCAGCGTGCCTTGTCTTCGGCAAAGGCATTGGCGGTCATCGCCAGGATCGGGGTTTCCTGGCAACCCGGAAGCTTGCGTATTTTCTTTGTCGCCTCCAGACCATCCAGGTTCGGCATCTGCATGTCCATCAGGATGGCGGCGTAGGCGGTTTCCCTGACTTTAGCGAGGGCATGAAAGCCGTCTTCGGCGGTATCGACGGTCAGTCCGATATCTTCCAGGATGAACTGGGCCACTTCGAGATTTAACGGTTCGTCATCGACAATCAGAATGCGGCGACCCGGATGGCGCTCCCGGATGATCTGCTCGGCTTCGCTCATGGCTAACGCTGCACTGACGCTCTGCTCTGCATTCTTGCTCAGGCGCGCCGTGAACCAGAAGGTGCTGCCAACTCCCGGTATACTTTCCACACCGGCTTCTCCGCCCATCAGTTCGGCCAGACGCCGGGTGATCGCCAGGCCCAGCCCGGTACCGCCGTAATTGCGCGTTGTGGAATTGTCTGCCTGTTCAAAGGCGGTGAACAGCCGGGACAACGCCTCGGAAGAAATACCAATCCCGGTATCCTGAACCTCGAAGCGAACCCGCACCGACTCGGAATTCTCTTCATGCTTGAGGGTGCGCAGCGTGATTGACCCGCTTTCGGTAAACTTGATGGCGTTCGTGACATAGTTGAGCAGGGCCTGCTGCAGTCGTGTCGGGTCACCCAGCAACACGGGCGGAAAAGCGTCGGTCTCGATCCGCAGTTGCAGTCCTTTAGCCTGGGCACGCGCGCTCATGATCGAGTTGACGTTGGCCAGCAGGCTGTTGAGGCTTACCGGCACCTCCTCCAGAACAAGCTTTCCGGCTTCGATCTTGGAGAGATCAAGAATGTCGTTGATGGTGGCGAGCAGGTGTTCGGCGGCGGTGTCGATCTTGGCGAGACGTTCCGCCTGAACGGCCGTGACACCGGCTCGTTTGAGAATATGCGTCATGCCGATGATGCCATTCAACGGGGTGCGGATTTCGTGGCTCATGTTGGCCAGGAAGACGCTCTTGGCCAGATTGGCGGCTTCGGCTTCTTCCTTGGCTTGCACCAGTTCGGCCGTGCGCGAGATCACGAGTTCTGCAAGATGATTACGGTGCTGCTCAAGTTCAGCTTCGGCAAGCTTGCGCACAGTGATATCGCGGAAGGACCAGAATCGACCGACGATGTCTTCGCCAATTTTTTGCGGCTGCGAGTAGCGTTCGACAATACGTCCATCGGCAAGCTTGAGTATGTCAAGACTCGATTCCTCCAAATGTTCATTCAAATACATGACTTTGGCCAGGAATGCTTCGGGATCAGCTATCTGGGCAGCAACATGAGGAAGTACCGGATCTTCTATGCGGGCATCCAGGAGTTCATCCGGAACTTTCCAGAGGTCGATAAATTTCTGGTTCCAGCGTGCAAGCTTGCCTTCGCGATTCACGATGAGAATCCCGTCCGCCGTCGATTCCAGAGCCGCGTTGGTCAGAGACATGGCATATGACAATGCCGCCTCAGCCTGCTTGCGCTCGGCGATGTACATCACGATGCAGCAAATTCCGGTGATTCTGCCCTCGCTATCACGACGGATCTTGTCTTGTAAGAGCGTCGGAACTTTTGTGCCATCTTTTTTGATGTAGTCACGTTCGAAGTTATTTCCCGGAGGCATAATGCCTGCGAGTTTGCTCATCGCCCCGGTTTTGGATCGCTGGCTATCGTCGACGAATTCCCAGACGTAATGTCCGAGCATTTCATCTGCCGAGTAACCCAGAATCGCAAGTTGAGTCGCGTTGACACGAACAATGCGGCCCTCGGTATTGAATTCGTGATAGCCGACAGGAATTTCATTGAAAAGCTCTTTATATTGACTCTCGCTTTCACGCAATGCCGCCTCCCGTTTCCCCAGGGTTTCCAGCAAACGGTTGAAACCACCGACCAGTTGGCCGATTTCGTCCGGCCTGGCGATGGGCAGGGGGTGCATGGGCTGCGATGACTCCGTCAGGGCGGACAACTTGTCCACGGCGCTCAGCATGGGTGAAAACTGGCGTTTGAGCATCCACCAGGTCAGCCCTCCCGCCAGCAGGGTCATCAGGAGAGCGGCCCACAGCATGTGCTGCTGCATGTCGCGAATCGGGGCAAAGGCCTCGGTAATGGGCAGGCTGACTGCCACGTACCACCCTGAAACCGGAACGGTCTTGTGCGAAGTGAGTAATTCCAGGCCATGCGGATTGACAACAACGACGGAACCCTGGAAATCGCCCATGATGCGGTCAAGAATCGGGTTAACGCCGGGTGCAGGAAGAGTTTCCATGATGCGGCGCTTGTCAGTCGCCGTAACAACCAGTCGATATTGCGGTGCAACCAGCAGATAACCACCGGTCTTGCCGTAGCGGTTTTCCGTGATATGGTCGAGGAAATTGGGTTGCCCCAGATTGACCACTCCGGACAGCGCGCCGATCACTTTGCCCTGGCTGTCGCGAACAGGAACGGTCATCAGGAAAGACGGGGTCAGCAGCCTTTTCCCGATAGCCGGACGACTGATCGACGATTTTCCTTCATTGATTGCGGCGACGACGGAATCACGGTCCGTGTAACTGACACCGACCCGCCCGATCACAGGAAAGTCGGCAATTGCGGTGCAATCGGGGCGGTACACAATAATACCGCCGTTAAACATGCTCTGCAGCGCCGGACGATTTTCCAGAAAAGACTGCAGGGCAGTGCTGTTGTGCATGAGTGGGGTAGCCATTGCAGCAACTTTGCTCAAGGCATCAAAGCGAAGCCCGAATTCTCTGTTGATCTGATCGGCAAGGATGGAAACAGTCGAAAACTGCTGCTCGCCCAATACACGCTCCATGTCCTTGCGCAAGATCTGGCTGGCGAGAAACAGCAGAGTCCAGACGATCACCAGAAAGATAGCCAGTGTGCCGAGCGTTATTCTGGTTTTGAGCGAATGCCAAAGATGGATAGTAGTCGGCATATTCAATAGCCACGAGAGATAATTTACCTATAAATCATAGCGTGATTCCCTCGCTTAATTGAGGGTTTTTCGCGCGTTTATTCCGTATGCAGAAGCTTCCCCCTAATACAAAAAAATCACATATCGGGGTTTTCCGTTTTATCCCGTTTTGGACTTCGACGCCCTGGCGAATCGGACCAGAGCTTGCCCCTCGGTGATTTCGCCGATGACTGCCGCGTGATCAAAACCCTGTTGCAGAAAAACCGACAGCACCTCGGTAGCGACTTCCGGCGCACACGAAACGAGCAGGCCACCGCTGGTTTGCGGATCGGTAAGCAATGCCCTTTCCACATCACCGATGCGCTTCCTGTCGAGCACAACATGCTTGCCGTATCCAGTCCAGTTGCGCGCAGAAGCACCGGTCACGCAGCCGCGTGCGGCGTAATCCAGCGCATTGGGCAGGATCGGCAGGGCGTCAAAATCAAGAACCGCCGTCACCCCCGAGCCTTTGCAGATTTCGACCAGATGGCCGAGCAGCCCGAAACCGGTCACGTCCGTCATGGCATGCACTCCCGCCAGACAGCCGAAGGTCGAACCCGGGGTATTGAGTTGCGTCGTGCTGGCAATCATCGTGGCATAGTCATGCGCCGCCAGCATGCCCTTCTTGAAGGCCGCGCTGTAGAGGCCGACCCCCAGACCCTTGCCGAGAATCAGTTTGTCGCCCGGCTGCGCACCGGAATTGCGCCTGACGTTGCCGGGATGAACCAGCCCGATGGCCACCAGGCCATAGATCGGCTCCACCGAATCAATGGTGTGGCCGCCGGCGATCGGGATTCCCGCCTTGGCGCAAACCGACTCGCCGCCTTCAAGAATGAGGCGGATGGTGTCCAGCGGCAGGGTATTGACCGGCATGCCGACAATCGCCAGCGCAAACAGGGGCTTGCCGCCCATGGCATAGACGTCCGAGATGGCATTGGTGGCGGCGATACGTCCGAAGTCGTAGGGATCGTCGACAATCGGCATGAAGAAATCGGTCGTTGCCACAATCGCCTGATCGGCATTGATCTGATAGACCGCCGCGTCGTCACTGCTTTCGATCCCCACCAGCAGTTGCGGAGGCACCAGTGAAGGCAAGCTCTTGGCCAGTATTTGCTCAAGTACGCCGGGAGCGATCTTGCAACCGCAGCCCCCGCCATGCGAAAGCGAGGTGAGCCTGAGCGGTGTGGCCGCAGCTTCTGAAGATGTTGTGTCTGTTTTCCTGGCCATGATGTCGGGTCGTTTGATTTATGAAACCGAAAACCTACTAGATCACATCAAAACCGGCCGCTTCGATGGCTTCCCTGAATTGGGTAGCACCGACCCTGGCCGGATCAAAAGCAATGCTGGCCTGCCCCGCTTCGAGCGAGACCTCGACCTTATCGACGCCGGGCAAGGCCTGCAGAACACCGGTCACATTCTTCACGCAACCCTGGCAACTCATGCCGCCGACAGTTACTACAATCCGTTCCATTTTCATGCTCCTGTTTTCGCTACGTGTTGCCTGCCCGCCAGCGTTTGAGCAGCAGGGAATTGGACACCACCGACACCGAACTCATGGCCATCGCCGCACCGGCAATCACCGGATTCAACAAGCCGAAAGCCGCCAGCGGAATACCGAGAATATTGTAGATGAAGGCAAAGAAGAGATTCTGCCGGATTTTACCGAGTGTCGCACGTGAAAGCAGGATGGCATCGGCCACGCCGTGCAGATCGCTGCGCACCAGGGTGATGTCGGCCACCTCGATGGCCGCATCCGAACCGGCGCCCATGGCGAAGCTGACATCGGCCGCAGCCAGTGCCGGCGCATCGTTGATGCCATCGCCGACCATGCCGACAACGCAGTTGCCGGCCTTGAGCGCATCGATTGCAAGCGATTTATCGGCCGGGGAAATTCCGGCGCGGAAGTCATCGACACCCACCTGTACGGCAATCGCCGCCGCCGTCAGCGCGTTGTCTCCGGTCAGCATCACCACTTTTACGCCCATCGCCTTGAGCCGCTCGACGGCCGCCCGCGAACTCGCTCGCAGCGGGTCGGCAATGGCCAGCAAGGCCAGCGCACGCTGGCCTTCGACCAGAACGACCAGCGTCTTGCCGGCACCCTGCAAGGCCGCCATCGGCTCTTGGGGCAGCTCAAGCCCCGAGAACCACTGCGGCGAGCCAAGGCGCAAGCGGCGACCGTCGAGGTCACCTTCGACGCCCAGACCGGGGATCGCGCAAAAATCCTTGAGTACCGGCAACGCAATACCGGCTTCCTGAGCGCGCTGCAGAACCGCTCTCGCCAGCGGATGCTCGGAGCCTTGCTCCAGTCCGGCGGCCAGCCTCAGCGCTTCGTCCAGACCGACGGCCAGCGTTAGCACGTCAGTCACCACCGGTTCACCGCGCGTCAGCGTGCCGGTCTTATCGACGGCCAGAACGCTGATTTTTTCGGCATGTTCAAGCGCCACGGCATTCCTCACCAGAATCCCGGCGCCTGCACCCTGCCCGGTACCGACCATGATCGCTGTCGGTGTGGCCAGACCGAGCGCACACGGGCAGGCAATGACCAGCACGGCCACGGCATTGACCAGCGCCACGCTGAACACCCCGCCGAAAATCCACCAACCGGCAAAGGTGAGCAAGGCAATGGCACAGACCACCGGCACGAAAATCGCCGAAATGCGATCGGCCAGCCGCTGCACCGGCGCCTTGGAGCCCTGCGCTTCGGCCACCAGGCGGATGATGCCGGCCAGCAGGGTATGTTCGCCAACGCCCGTGGCCCGGCAGCGCAGCATGCCTTCGCTGTTGGCGGTGGCCGCAAACACGCGGTCTCCGGCGCGCTTGGCCACCGGCATGCTCTCGCCGGTGAGCATCGCCTCGTTAACGCTCGATGCCCCTTCGATCACTTCGCCATCAACCGGCAGGCTCTCGCCCGGCCGGACGATGAAGATGTCGCCCGGAACGAGCAGGGCCGCATCGAGTTCGATCAGCTGTCCATCACGCTCGACCCGTGCCGTCTTGGGCTGCAGGCGAACCAGCGCCTCGATGGCAGCGGTCGTCTTGGCCTTGGCCCGCGCTTCGAGCAGCTTGCCGAGCAAGACCAGCGTAATCACCGCCGCCGAGGCCTCGAAATAGACTGGCAAGTGGTGCATGCCGCCCAGCGTCACAATCAGGCTGAAGAAATAGGCCGCGCTGGTACCGAGCGCCACCAGTACATCCATGTTGGCGCCACCACCACGCAGCGCCTTCCAGCCGCCATCGTAGAAGCGCCAGCCGATCCAGAATTGCACCGGTGTCGCCAGCACCAGTTGCAGCCAGCGCG
>CAIVZW010000365.1 GCA_903910495.1 uncultured beta proteobacterium | reverse complement strand
CCCAACACAAGGGAAACCATGAATTACGCACATTTCATCCGGGAGTTGGGTCGTGGCAGCGAAGGCGCTCGCGATCTGTCGTTTGAAGATGCGCAGCAGCTCTATGGGGCCATGCTTGACGGCGGTGTGCCCGAGCTTGAACTGGGTGCCATCGCCATCGCCTTGCGCGTAAAAGGCGAAACCGTTGACGAAATGATCGGTTTTCTGGCCGCTGCCAATGAACGTCTTTATGCCCTGCGCTGTCCGCCAGGACGCGTTCGTCCTGTGGTTATTCCAACCTATAACGGGGCGCGCAAAGGGGCCAATCTGACGCCTTTGCTGGCCTTGTTGCTGCGGCGTTTCGCCATTCCGGTTCTGGTGCATGGCCTGATCGAGGGTTACGGCCGAGTGACGACCGCGCAGATTTTTCGTGAATTCGGCCTGCTGCCGAGTACCAGCCAGTCGCAGGCGCAACAGTCGCTGGATGAAAACGGGCTGGTTTATGTGCCGCTCTCAGTGATTTCGCCCGGTCTCAACAGCCAGTTGGCCCTGCGCAGCCGCCTCGGGCTGCGCAACAGTGCGCATAGCCTGGTCAAGATGCTCGACCCGTTCAAGGGCAACAGCCTGTTGCTGGCCGCTGCTACCCACCCGGAGTACCTCGATACGATGCGCGAAGTACTCCGTGCCGTAGGCTTGCACGCCTTGCTGCTGCGCGGTACGGAGGGTGAGCCTTTTGCCAACCCCAAGCGGCGGCCACGCATCGAGCGTTTGCATGATGGCGTGTGCGACATTCTTTTTGAAGCTGAACACGACAGCCTGAAGACCTTGCCGCACCTGCCCGAAGACTGCGATGCCAAAAGCACGGCGGACTGGATGCGGCGAGTACTTTCCGGCGAGTTGGCCATACCGCCACCGCTGGCCAATCAATTGGCCTGCTGCCTCTATGCCAGTGGTTATGCCGATGACTTCAATCAGGCCAAGGCCATTGTGGCGGTCGAGGCGGTTGTGTGACGCTCTTGTGATTTGGGTCGCTAGAGGTAGAACGGTATAATCCGGAGGCCGGATAATCTTCTGGCGCAATTTTCATTCAAATGCCGTGGTCAGCCCTATGGATTTCCTGTCTTTGCTAATTGATCCACAGGTGTGGATTGCCTTCTTCACGCTAACTGCACTTGAACTGGTGTTGGGCATTGACAACATCATCTTCATCTCCATTCTGGTTGATCGGCTGCCTCCGCATAATCGTGAGAAAGCTCGCAAGATCGGTCTGTTTTTTGCCATGTTCATGCGCATCGGACTGTTGCTTCTTCTATCATGGATCGTCGGTGCCACAGAGCCTCTGTTCAGTGTGCTGGGCAAGCCTGTTTCGCCGCGCGACCTGATTCTGATCGGCGGGGGGGTATTCCTGCTCTGGAAGAGTACTCAGGAAATTCACCAGTTGCTTGAAGGAGAGGAGGAAGGGCATATCAGTGCGGTCAAAGTGACCTTTTCTGCCATTATTTTCCAGATCATCGTCATCGACCTGGTGTTTTCGCTGGATTCCATCATCACGGCCGTCGGTATGGTTGATAATGTCCTGGTGATGATTGCGGCGGTTATCGCGTCTGTCGGACTGATGATGGTTTTTGCAAAAAGCATTGGCAGTTTTGTCTCGGATCACCCGACGATCAAGATGCTGGCCCTGTCATTCTTGCTGGTGGTGGGTATGGCGCTTGTCGCCGAAGGTTTTGGACACCATGTGCCGAAGGGCTATATTTACTTTGCCATGGCGTTTTCGCTAGGCGTGGAGATGCTTAATTTGCGTCTGCGAAAAAGACACTCTGCACCCGTGCGCTTTCACGAACCGCTGAGGCGCAGGAAAGAGGATTGATCATCTGATCAAGACTGATGCATTTAAGGGATAAATGGACGTCGTACTTCTTGTTTTTCTCGTGTTGCTGAATGGCATTCTGGCCATGTCGGAGATTGCCGTCGTCTCCTCACGCAAGTCCCGGCTGCAGAAGCTGGCGGACGACGGGAGTCCCGGTGCCCAGTCGGCTCTGGAGCTCAGCAACGAGCCATCCGGATTTCTCTCCACCATTCAGGTCGGCATCACTACGGTCGGGATTCTGAGCGGGGCCATTGGCGAGACTGCGCTGGCCGATCCGCTGACCCGCTGGTTGGCGGAATTTGCGCTGCTGGCGCCGTATGCCCGGGGTCTGGCCTTGACTCTGGTCGTGGTCGGTCTGACCTATTTCTCGGTGGTGGTCGGTGAACTGGTGCCAAAGCGCCTGGGATTGCTGGCGCCGGAGAGCATCGCCGCACTCATTGCCACACCGATGAATATGCTGGCACGCCTGGCCCGACCCGTGGTCTGGTTGCTGTCATCGTCGTCCAGCATGCTGTTGCGCGTCATCGGGGCGCGTCATCGGGGTGATCCAACACTGACCAACGACGAAATCAATGTGCTGATGGAACAGGGTGCCGAGGCCGGCGTATTCCACGAAAGCGAACAGGCCATCGTCTCCAATGTGCTGCGTCTCGACGAACAGCGCATCGGCGCGATCATGACGCACCGCAACGATATCTACGTGCTTGATCTGGACGAGCCGGAAGCGGAGATTCGCCATCGCCTTGCCGAAAGCCCATTCACGCGCGTCGTCGTCTGCCGGGACGGCCTTGAGCATATTGTCGGCATCCTGCGTACGGCTGACCTGCTCAAACTGGCGCTCACTGGCGAGAATCTGGATATCGAGCGCTTTCTGCGTCCGCCGCTCTATGTTCCGGAAGGGGTGACTACCACCCATCTGCTGGAGAGCTTCCGCAAGGCACGCCAGCAATGCGCACTGATTGTCGATGAATATGGCGAGCTGCAGGGGCTCGTTACGCTGACCGATGTGCTGACTTCAATTGTCGGCGAACTCCCCTCGTCGGACACGACTGAAGAACAGGATATTGTCGAGCGCGTCGATGGTTCGTGGCTGATCGACGGTAGCGTAGCGATAGAACGCCTGAAGTTGGTGGTGCAGATTGAAGAAGACCTGCCCGGCGAGGATGAAAACGCCTTTAATACTCTGGGTGGCCTGGTGATGTACGTGCTGGGCCGGATTCCGGTGGTGGCGGATCATTTCGAGGTGGCCGGCTGCCGCTTTGAGGTCGTTGATATGGACAAGAACCGTGTCGATAAGGTGTTGCTGGCCAAGCTGCCACCACCGCTCGACGTTGAAACTGCGGCGTAATACTCAGCGCAACGCTTCCAGAATGCTCCGGCACGCTTCGTCAAGGTAATCCTTCCTGATCCAGCGGAAGACAACCACAAGATCCTTTTCGGGCTCGACCCAAACGACATTAGCCCCCGCACCTTGGAAGAAGAAACTGCTTGCCGAAGCAGCGGGGACAAGGCTCCGGGAATTGTTGAGCCAGATCATGTATCCATAGTCCGGGTTGGGCTTGCTCGGGGTGAGCGCTAACTCAATGAACCGCTCTGACAGGAGCCTCGTGTTTTTCCATACACCCTTGCGGAGCATCAGATAGCCGGCACGGGCATGATCCCGGGAACTGATGAAGATTCCGCCACCCCAATGCCCACCGCCGGGAACCGAGTTGATGGTCGTACCCTGGATGACCACTTGAGAATTACGATATCCGTGCCACTCCCATGTACTGGAGGCGCCGATGCAGTTCATGATGCCCTCGCGGAGAACCTCAGGAAGCGGTTTTCGCCAGAGGCGGAGGAGTGCGAGGCTGGTCACGTTGACCCGCACGTCATTGTATTCGAAGAAAGTCCCAGGTTCCTTAAGCTCCCGTTGGGTTCCTTTCTGGGTCTGGGGGTCGTTCTGATAGATATCGCGGCCCCTGTCGAGGAAGTCCGGTTTTCCCCACAGGGTTCCTTCCCACTCACTGGTCTGTTGCAGCAGATGTTCCCAGATAATCCGGCTGTTGTGGAGAGAGTCGAAATTGCCATCGTCGATCAACTCGCGCACGGGGCGGGAAAAATCGGGCAAGAGGCCCTTGTCGAAGGCAAGTCCGGCGCAGAGTGCCAGATAGCTCTTGGATGCGCTGAAGGTCATGTCGACCCGGGAAGTGTCTCCCCACTCCGCTACGATCCGTCCCGCCCGGAGGATCAGCCCGTTAGGCTCCCCGCGCTCCCGGGTGGGTCCGAGGATCTCATTATAGGGGGGTGGTTCGGCCATCTGCTCCATGACAGATATCCGCACGTCTCTTGCCCAAGGTGTTTCGGCTTTTCGGATTTCATCCACTGCGGAACAAAGGCGTTGCTCGTCAAAGCCGGCCAATTCTGGGGAGATCTGTTCCCATTCGGGATCTGGTCCTGGAAAATACACGTGTTCCACCATGAGATTTCCTTTTGACTTGGTTGCT
>CAIVZW010000364.1 GCA_903910495.1 uncultured beta proteobacterium | reverse complement strand
CCTCAAAGACTGGCTTGATCTTCCGCTTCGTGAACTCGATTGGTGCAAGGTCGCTGAGCGTTTCGAAAAGGTGAGCGCGGAAAAAAACAAGTTCGGTAATCCGAAGCATACGACCGCGAACCGACTTTTCCGTAACTTGCGGGGACTGATGAACTCGTGGTTGTCGCTGCATCCCGGTGAGGGTCTCGAAAATCCAGTGAACATCCTGCGCAAGAGCGACAAGCGTGCGAATGTTACGTGGCATCCCGACAGCAAACGGGATGGCTGGATTGCTACCAAAGACGATGGCGATGAGTTCGTGCGCTGGTGGCGTGCCGTTCTCGCGGAAAAAAAGGACACCATCCGCGACTATCTTCTGCTGACCGTCCTGCAGGGTGCACGCGAGGGAGAGACGGCCCAGCTTGAGTGGCGTCACCTCAACTTCGACAAGGGGACAATCGAGTATTTAAAAACGAAAAACAAGAGCGACTACAAGTTCCCGATGACACCTTATGTTCGTGCCATGCTCGAGAAGCGACGAGACGACGATGATCGGCACGAAAGATGGGTCTTCCCCGCCGACCGCGTGCGGCGTTTGAGTGATGTATTGCCGCACATATCAGTTCCGCCAGCAGCAGCCATAGGTCGTGTCCGCACAGCGGCGAAACTGCCCGACTGGCAAATGCACGACTTGCGGCGCACCTTTACGAATACCCTGATGATCCTCGGCGTCCAGGCGGATATTCGAGACTATCTGATGAAACATAAACTCCCTGGCGTGAAGGCAAATTACGACAAATCGGATATCTTGGCACCCCAAGCCCTATTAGAATATGAGAATTATTTGCTCGACCTTATCAGGAAAGCCGATGAACGAGACCAAGACGCGCGGACCGAACAAGCTAAAACCGAATGATCTGTCGGTTCATGACTTTCTCGATCGCCTCGCCGAGCTTGCTGATGATCGCATGTTTAGCGAGCACCATGCGGCTGCGATGCTCGACATGGCTGTAGGAACAATACGTGAAGAGCGTGCTGAACTTGTCCGCTTGTGGCAGCAAGGTGCGGCCGAAGTGGAGCGTGCAAAGGAAGGCATGGTGCCGTGGATCCGTGTTGGAGCAACAGGGGTTCGCTACCGATTGGGAGACTTGCGCGAATTTCAACGCCGGCAACGATTTGGAGGTGGAGTCGCACCCAATGTTGTTGAGATTTATGAACCTGAAATCGACACTGAGGGTATCGGGCTCTTCGTTGGACGGTTCGCCGACGGACGCCTGCCTTTCTCCGTCCTAAAGGGCGCGCCACAGGACTTTATCGATACTGCCGATGAAGACGTCGACAGCATCGAATGGATGCTCCCCGAGGAAGCCGCCATCCTGCGCGAGACCGGCTGCCGCTTGGTGGCAGACTAACCATCAAACAAAGGGCGAGGCGCTCGCCTCGCCACCCCTTCACCAGTTGTTTACTGGTGAGTCGCCGCTTTCGCAACCGTCTTGACTTCCGGGACGACTCCTTCCCCTGCCACCGCACGGGCTCCCGTCATACCGCTTTCCGATCCATCTGCAATCGATGGATTTGAGTGTTGCGTCTGCAATTCGCTGTCAACTTCGGAATTCCTGACTTTCGTTGCCGTATTCGAGTCGGCGTTGAATTGGCCCATGGCCATGCCGCCCTTGGGCGATTCGCGATGATTGACAATGGGAGTATCGTCGCCGCCCGGTTTGACTGAATTCCCCTTGGCCCTGCCCATTCCGCGGCCGTGTCGCGCCAAGGCCAACATTGATCCCGTTGCGGCACCTACCGCCGCAGTCGCCCCGGCATGAGACTGTCGCCCGATGTGTTCGGCCGCGTTACCACCCAGGGAGTCAACCCCGCCGCCAATCCAGCGCATGATGCGGTCAGGCACAATGTGGATGAGCGCGAACAACTTGTGCACGATGGCCACCGTCACAGCCGTATAGACACAGAACATCGCGATTTGAAGGAGGATGCTGTTGGGGTCATCAAAATTGCTCGCGACGCCTGCGTAAAACATCGTGTTCCAGATTTTGATCAGCGGCGTTGCCGAAGCCATGGCAATACTGAAACCGATGGTCATCAGAATCGG
>CAIVZW010000363.1 GCA_903910495.1 uncultured beta proteobacterium | reverse complement strand
GGGCACTGGGACTGGATTGGACCGTCATCCGCAGCGGACTGGCCGGATTTGTCAACGACGCGCTATCCGCACCCGGACGTTTCAACCTGTTCAAATTTCGCGGAGCGACGCTGATCGCCGACTACGGCCACACTCCGGATGCCATCCAGGCACTGGTCAACGCCATCAACAACATGCCGGCGGCTGCGGACTGCCACCGCTCGGTCGTCATCAGCGGCGCTGGTGACCGGCGCGACGAAGACATCCGCCAGCAGACCGAAATTCTTGGCGATGCGTTCGACCAGGTCATTCTCTATCAGGATCAATGCCAGCGCGGACGCGCCGATGGCGAGGTACTTGCCCTGCTGCAACTGGGGCTGAAAAATGCCAGACGGGCCAGGGACATCACGGAAATTCACGGTGAATTTCTGGCCATCGACACGGCGCTGGGGACTCTTGAAGCGGGCGATCTGTGCCTGATTCTGGTCGATCAGGTCGAGGAAGCACTGGCGCATATTGCCAAGCGCGTGGCCGAGGGCTGAAACACCCGGCCCAGAGCTCAGTCAACGGCGGCAGCGGGAATCTTTTTTCTCTTGTGCTCGAATTCCTTGCAGACATCCTCTGTGATCGGATCCCGTACGGACAGATAGGCCAGGCAAACAACCTGCTCTATTCCCCTGACCTCGACACTGTGCTGACAGCCAGCACAGAGAGATACAGCGTCAATTGCTGCAGATTGCTTATCGCTGCTTACGATCATTTGCCACTGCTCACATTCGACACACAGACCCGATCAGGTACTCTATGCTCAGGGGAATAGCAAAACAAGGAACTATTGCACAATATGGCGTATCGGCCATAAGCGGCGAGCTTATTACCTGACAGCCACCAGGCCATGACCAGAAACACCTTGCTCAACAGCACAATCCTGCTGATCGCTGCCATCATGGGTGTGATTGGCTACAAGTTATCGCCCATGCTGCGCCCGAATGTCGATATCACTCTGCCCGGGTCTCCCTGCAACCTTGGACTTCAGGCATGTACAACAACGCTCCCGAATGGCGGCCGGCTTGAACTCTCGATTGAACCGCGCCCGATCCGGCCACTGCAACCCCTTCAATTGAGCGTTTCGATCACCGGGCTCAAAGCAGATACAATGGAGATCGATTTTGACGGCAGCGAGATGAAAATGGGATACAACCGGCCTGTACTTACAGCCAGCAATGGCCGATTTGCCGGGCAAACCATCCTGCCGGTATGCGTCAGCGGCACGATGGAATGGACCGCCACGGTTCTGGTAACGACAGACAAGCGGCGCATCGCCATCCCTTTCAACTTCGAAATCGCCGGGCGATGAATACAGGGAGAAACATGGTGAAGAACAGGACTCTGTCGATTACACTGATCATCACCCTGCTTTGTGTCCTGCTCTGGCTGGCCTTCTTCTGGGAACCGGTAGCGCAGCAAGCCAAAGTGCAAGGACAGCCTCATGTCCAGTTACAAGTCGCGGAAACGCCCACCGGCGGCGACTTCATGCTGCAAAGCCCGACTGGAACTGTTTCGCTCTCAGACTATCGCGGCAAGGTCGTCCTCCTCTATTTCGGCTATACCTTCTGCCCCGACGTCTGCCCGACCTCGCTGGCGGTTCTTGCGCAGGCCCTGTCAGCACT